>NZ_DCSO01000077.1:97150-99744 GCF_002325665.1 Methylophaga sp. UBA1464 | reverse complement strand
GACGGATCATTGGGACGCAACTCCAGAGCCTTATTAATCAGCTCTAACGCTTCTTCATGACGGTCAGTGCGATCTGTCAGGGTATAACCCAATGCATTTAAAGCCTGAGAATTATTCGGATCGATTTGCAACATGGTTCGTAAATCGGTTTCCAGCATTTCCAGGTTATCTATCGATTCTGCCACCATGGCTCGGCTGTACAGCAAATCCAGATTGCCCGGATAATTAACCAATGCTTCACTTAACACATTAACAGACTCTTCCGGCATGCCTTGGTCGCGTAAGAAAGCAGACTCAAACAAATAAAAATCAATCGCCTGCTGTGGACGTTCCTGACGCAGTAATTGCAAATGTTTCCGTGCTTTATCAATGTCACCTTGTTCAGCAAGCAGATTGATATACCGGGTTTGCGCCATTTCAAATCGTTGGCTGTCTACAGGTACAGAAGCAAACCACACCAGCGCAGAATCAATATTGTCATTCATTTCTTCTGCAAGGCCCATAAAATAACTGGCCTGGCCTCCGGCATCACCCATTTGTAATAACTGACTGAAAAAGGTCTTGGCGGTTTGTCCATCTTCACGCTCTAACGCCAATAGCCCCAGTGCAAAAATGACGTCCGGATTATCCGGGTTTTCCAGATTCAATTCTTCAAAAACCCGTTTGGCTTTTTCCGATTGACCGCTTTCCCCTAATAATTTGCCATAGGTAAAGCGTAAGGATTCACTGGCCCCTTCCTGCTCTGCCGCTTTGGCAATAAGTTTTAATGCTTCGTCACTTTTGTTGAATGTTTGCAGTAAATCCGCTTTTAATGCCAGATACGCTTCGTTGCGTGGCTCTTCCTCGAGCAATTCATCCACGGTCATTTCGGCAACATCAAATCGCTGGAAATATGCCGCCAGCCGGGCGTAAGTAAAACGTGCTGCCGGATCGTCATTTTTATAGATATCCAATTCCAGAATGGTCTGTAAACCTCTTTCCGGATCGCCTTTTTCACTTAAATTGGCAGCCAGACTTTCCAGATATCTTTCTTTATTTTCCGGCTCCAGAGCAAATGCCTTGTTCATGTTTTTAACCACTTCAGGGTAGTTATCTTCCATTAACAAAAACGGCACCCGCATCACATAGACTTCGGCTTCGTCCGGTGAAACTTCCTGCCAGCGAGTCAATGCCCGATTGATGCGTTTGGGATCCCGGGAAAAAGTGGATATTCGCGCGGAACGACCTGCCAGATTGGGCGAGTCGGTTATTTCTGCTGCCTGATTGTATAAATCCACCGCAATGTCCAGTTGTCCGCGTTGCCCGGCAATTTCAGCGGCAAGTACGTAATAAACCAGTTCCGGCGTAAGTGGCAAATCCATTGCAGGTTGCGCAGTATCGACCACTTCAGGTTTGTTTAAGTCAATCGGTTGCAGTGTAGCGCTTTCGTCTGATTGCTGAGCAGTAGCAGCGCATCCAAACAGTAAAATAGGTATCATCAACCAAGTTGCCGAAGCGGCAAACTGTTTGGAATGACAGTGTAACTGTTGCAATAAATCCATAATTCAACGACCTGACTGATTGAGTTTGATAGAATGGCGAATTAGTCTTATCCAGACCGAAATATCAGACAACTTAGCTGAAGGCTGTAAAGTTTAACAGCATACAACACGACTCCTTAATTATGCATCTTGTCACTTACGGCATTAATCACACAACCGCTCCGGTTGCTGTGCGCGAGAAGCTTAGCTTTGATGCTGATAAATTACCTTTGGCTTTAGCGTCACTGATGTTAAATGACAGCGTCATTGAAGCAGTCATTGTATCAACCTGCAATCGCACCGAAATATACTGTCACCTGGACGAGGATTATGACAATAGCGTCCTGTTATGGTTGCATAACTTTCAGCAACAGGATGCCACTGCGTTACAGTCCTACCTTTATCACTATGAAGGTGCGGATGCAGTCAGGCATTTATTTCGTGTCGCCAGTGGTCTGGATTCGTTAGTGTTAGGTGAGCCGCAGATTCTCGGTCAGCTAAAAACAGCTTACACTCAGGCCCTGAATGCAAAAGCGCTGGGAAAATCATTAGGTCGTCTGTTCCAGCATGCCTTTGCCGTTGCCAAACAAGTACGCACGGATACCGCCATTGGTAACAGTCCGGTTTCAGTCGCCTTCGCTGCTGTCAGTCTGGCAAAGCAGATTTTCAGTAATCTGGCGGAATCAACCGCGTTATTAATCGGTGCCGGAGAAACCATTGAACTGGTGGCACGTCACTTATTTGATAATGGCATTAAACGTTTGATTATCGCTAACCGTACCGTTGAAAGAGCACATATGCTGGCAACGTCGGTGAATGGCTACGCCATCAGTTTAAGTGAAATCCCGGCCCACCTTGCTGAAGCCGATATCGTGATCAGCTCGACCGCCAGTCAATTACCTATTTTAGGAAAAGGGACTGTCGAAAGCGCGTTGAAACAACGCAAACGGCGGCCCATTTTTATGGTGGATATTGCCGTGCCCCGTGATATTGAAGCCGAAGTCGGCCAGCTGGAAGATATCTATCTTTATACCGTTGATGATCTGCACGACATTATTGAAGAGAATTTACAGT
>NZ_DCSO01000077.1:89805-97066 GCF_002325665.1 Methylophaga sp. UBA1464 | reverse complement strand
GAGAATTTACAGTCCCGCCGTGACGCCGCCAAGCAGGCTGAGGAAATTATTGATACTCAGGCCGATCATTTTGCCGGCTGGATGCGGAGTCAGGATGCTGTTCCGGTGATCAGAGCGATACGTGATCAGGGACAAATGCTGAGCACCCAGGCTGTTGATAAAGCGTTACGCCAGCTGGAACAGGGCATGAGTGCCGAAATAGTCATGACCGAACTGGCCCGCACATTAACCAACAAACTATTACACGAACCCAGTAGACAACTGCGACAATCGGCATTTGAATCAGATGAAAATAATCCCATGATTGATGCTGCCCGTCGTTTATTTAATATTAAGGATTGATCTGTGAAAGATTCCATCAGGCATAAACTTGAAGCCTTAGTTGATCGCCATGAAGAGATCAGTGGCCTGCTTTCCGATCCGGAAACCATGGCCAATCAGAATAAATTTCGCACCTTATCGCAGGAATATGCGCAGCTAGAGCCTGTTGTAAAACACTTTGGCATGTATTTGCAGACATTAAGTGATTTGAAAGATGCTCAGACAATGCTGCAGGAAAAAGATCCTGAGCTGCGTGAAATGGCCAGAGAAGAGTTAGCCATCGCTGAGGAAAAACAGGAACAGCTGGCGATTGACTTGCAAAAACTGCTGTTACCTAAAGATCCCAATGATCAACGTAATATCTTTCTCGAGGTTCGTGCTGGCACCGGCGGTGATGAAGCCGCCATTTTTTCCGGTGATTTGTTCCGTATGTACACCCGCTACGCAGAGTCCCGCCGCTGGCAGGTCGAAATACTCAACGCTCAGGAAGGTGAACATGGCGGATATAAAGAAATTATCGCCCGTATTGTCGGCGAGGGAGCCTATTCACGGCTGAAGTTTGAATCCGGCGCGCATCGTGTGCAACGGGTTCCGG
This sequence comes from Methylophaga sp. UBA1464, assembly GCF_002325665.1. Taxonomy (NCBI): domain Bacteria; kingdom Pseudomonadati; phylum Pseudomonadota; class Gammaproteobacteria; order Thiotrichales; family Piscirickettsiaceae; genus Methylophaga; species Methylophaga sp. UBA1464. Next base: position 96,150 of record NZ_DCSO01000077.1, on the reverse strand, counting down.
AAACCGAATCGCAGGGCCGTATTCATACCTCAGCCTGCACAGTAGCTATTTTGCCGGAAGCCGATGAAATCGATCAGATTGAAATCAACCCTGCTGATATCAAAATGGATACGTTCCGTTCCTCCGGTGCCGGTGGTCAGCACGTTAACACCACTGATTCAGCCGTACGTATTACGCATATTCCAACAGGCATTATTGTTGAGTGCCAGGAAGAACGTTCACAACATAAAAACCGCGCCAAAGCGATGTCGGTTTTACAGTCGCGCATCATGGCTGCCAAGGAAGAAAAACAAGCATCAGAGCAGGCGGAAACCCGGCGGTTATTAGTGGGCAGTGGCGATCGCAGTGAACGCATCCGTACCTATAACTACCCTCAGGGGCGTATTACCGATCATCGGATCAATCTGACGCTGTATAAACTGGATGAAGTCATGTCGGGTCAGCTGGATCAGGTAATTGATCCATTAATCAGCGAATATCAGGCCGATCAGTTGGCGTTACTCTCGAAAGACTCCTAAGCCCTATTTCGCTTTTAACGTCAGCCAATCCTGAGGCTGCAGATAATGATCATATAGCCGGGCTTCAGCAGAACCCGGTTCAGGTTGCCAGTTATAGCGCCATTTCACCAGGGGTGGCAGTGACATCAGAATCGACTCGGTGCGACCGCCGGATTGCAAGCCAAAAAGTGTTCCGCGGTCATACACCAGATTAAACTCTACGTAGCGACCACGACGATATAACTGAAAATCACGCTGCGCTTCGGTATAAGGCATATCCTTACGACGTTCGACAATCGGTAAATAGGCTGCGGTGTAACTGTCGCCAACATTGCGCAACAAAGCAAAACAGTGGCTAAAATTCGGCTCATTCAAATCATCAAAAAATAAACCGCCAACGCCTCGCGGCTCGTTGCGATGCTTGATAAAGAAATAGTCATCGCACCATTTTTTGTACGCTTCATAAACACTGTCACCAAAAGGATCACAAGCGCTTTTAGCGGTTTGATGCCAGTGAATTACGTCTTCATCAAAGGTGTAATACGGTGTCAGATCATAACCGCCACCAAACCACCAGATAGGTTCTTCACCCGCTTTCTCAGCCACAAAAAAACGCACATTAGCATGGGAGGTAGGCACATAAGGATTATGCGGATGGATCACCAGTGAAACGCCCATCGCCTGAAAGCTGCGTCCGGCTAATTCAGGACGGCTGGCTGTTGCTGAGGGCGGTAAATTATCACCACTGACTTCAGAAAAATTGACCCCGGCCTGTTCGAATACAGCACCGTTGTTTAAGACGCGGGTCCGGCCCCCACCGCCAGCCGGACGCTGCCAGGCATCTTCGGCAAATTTCTCTTTGCCATCGGTAATTTCAACTTCATTACAGATAGTATCTTGCAGTGAGAGTAAATACTCACGTACCGCATTTATATCAGGTGCACTCATCGCAGCACCTCGTCAGTTAATGCATCACGAATGGTTGATGGCTTAGTGGCACCGCCCAATGCACCGGGCAGCACATAATCCAGCTCAGGTAACTGCCAATGCACCTGATGCACATTTCTGGCGGGGCGCAGACCGGTAATATTTGCGCTGCTTGAAACCAGAGGCCCGCCAAATCGACGTGATAACTCTGCCGCTAAAGGATGTGCCGTGACCCGGACCGCCAATGTCTGACGACCACCGGTTAATAAAGGGGAAATCGACTCACGAACAGGCAGTAACCAGGTCGTCGGGCCAGGCCAGGTTTGGTTTACCTTCGCCAGAAGTTCGGCGGATAAAGGTTGAATGAAATCCTGCAATTGATTGAAATCAGCTGCGATCAGAATTAGCCCCTTTTCCAATGGTCGGCGTTTCAGCGCCAGCAATTTGATAATGGCTGTTTCACTCCACGGGTCACAGCCAACACCAAATATCGCTTCAGTCGGATAGGCAATGACACCATCCTCCTGTAAAGCATGGCATGCCTGTCGTAACTGCCAATCTGAAAAACTCATATTCGACTCATTTCGCTTCTTTTCGATACCTGATTAACCACGTTGGCGTTTTTTATGCATCATTTCTTCAATAAATGGCATCAGAATTATTTCCATGGCCAGACCCATTTTTACTCCAGGAACCACCATGTTATTTGGCCGTGACATAAACGAATCTTTCAGCATCGACAGGTAATAGGGAAAATCAGCCATCTTTGGATCCTTAAAGCGAATCACACACAGACTTTCATCTGCTGTAGGTATTTCGCGCATCACAAATGGGTTGGAGGTATCAATCAACGGCACCCGCTGAAAGTTAATGTGGGTACGTGAAAACTGCGGTGTAATATGGTGAATATAATCCGGCATCCGTTTGAGGATGACGTCCACCACGGCATCCTGGGAATAGCCACGATTGGCGCAGTCACGTTTGATTTTCTGAATCCATTCGATATTGATAACCGGGACCACACCAATCAACAGATCGGCATACTGGGCAATATTGACTTCATCGGTGACCACCCCACCATGCAACCCCTCATAAAACAGTAAATCACTGTCATTATCGATTTCTTGCCACCTGGTAAATGTGCCTGGTGGTTGGTTATATCTGGTGGCTTCACACTGATCATGAATGTAGTGACGCTTTTCGCCACGCCCCGTTTCAGAGTAAGTTTGGAACAGTTTTTCCAATCTATCCAGGCAGTTTGCCTCCGGCCCAAAGTGGGTCAGCGAGCGACCTTCTGCTTCAGCATTGATGACTTCAGCGCGCATTTCTTCACGGGTGTATTTGTGAAAGCTATCGCCCTCAATAACGACGGGTTTGATATTTGCCCGGCGAAAAATATCTTCAAAAGCATGTTTTACGGTTGAAGTACCGGCTCCTGAAGAGCCGGTAACGGCAATAATCGGGTGGGAAATAGACATTTAAGCCTTCTCCTTGATGGTGAACATTGGGAGGCGGATTTGACTTTGTTACGAGTACAATTTCCGGGCTAGGTAGCCAGTCCACGAGAAGGAATCGACCAGGATGTCATTAGTAATGATATCACGCTGAAGTTGGGGTTTACCCTTTACATTGGTTGAGTTCGAGGCGCCCAACATGCCAGTAATGGCGCCTCGATCAACCGTAAAAGAAATGTTTTTACATGCTGTTGCCAGATCTAGTAATGCCAAAATATTCATCCTTTCGATTTGCAATTCCATCGGCGGAAAAGCGTGTCACTGATGACCCGTTATTTATGGTTTTTTAATCTAGACCAGCAACGCAATAAATAAAAGACATAAATATTTATGGACGGCATAAACAAAATTTATGGTTCAAGTCGTAACGACTTTTTCATGGCAACACAGGATAGCGTGATCGGCTCCCCTGAACTCGACACCTTGTTTGTGCTGGATACCTTTTATTGGCTCTGCTAATACTCCCAGCTGCGATAAAGTTCGTTCGCTTCCTTCATATCCTCGTAAAGCCAGACCATTCGATCCAGGAACCAGCTTTTACCAAGATAGGCCAAAGACACACCCAGAATCGCGCCCCAGACAGAAAAATAGACAGTAGCCCAGACCGCTAACAGCAAGCCTCTGAAGGAAATACCATTAAGAAAACCATGTAATGGAATGGTATGCCGATCCGGTATTGGAACCGTATCCCGGTTTAAATAAACGCGCTCGCCCAGAACGGCTTTTGATGCCCAGTTTTTGGTAGATTTCGGTTTTTTGAACAAGATAGGATTGAAAAATAACCACAACAAAGATGCCAGACTTGGCACTAGGGCTTGTTTATCTTTCAGAGCCACCACTGCTGGAGGCTATTTTTTCGTCCAACAAGGCGGAAATGATGCGATGTAGTTGTTCTACATAAGTCATTTCCAACGCCGAGGGGCGGAAAAATAGTCCCAGCCCTGCGGGTTGTGGCTGAAAATGCACCACTTATGTCCACGGATGGACTGTATGCCGGCGCGCCAGGGAGGCGCGCGCCGGCCTGTGTTGCTTGTCGTTTATTTAGAACGACTAAATCACACTCCTCGCGCCTTGATTGGTGCATTTTAAGTCACAACAGAGGCGGCTCTGAAAGATCAACAAGCCCTAGACACCACCAGCCAATCCACTCCCTGCTCCAGAACGCAATGACGATAAAAGGAAGCACAGAATATCTTGTCCAGACACTCACGGGATTGGCGTGTCGCATCCAGTTTTCATCATCAAGCTTAAAAATCCCGGCAATTTTCCGTTCCAATGTCATGTCGTATTACCTCTGGGTAAGTAAAAGTTTTTTTAAGATTTAGCTTTGCCTTGAAAGATGAATAAACGTCCGCTTGAGAGTGCGAAGTATGATGTTCGGTTTCAAAAATCAAACAGGTAAACCACAAGCAATTTAATGGTAGCCGTCATCGTAATGTCATAACAAATCTGCATCATGATTTCCCATTTGTATGTGGTGGTATGATGCTTAAAACGGTTCGTAGCAGGATTCTGTTCTTTTCCTCTTTCTCTGTCTTTGCGCTCTCGGCGCTGGCATTTTTGTCCTGGTCAATCATTGGAAAGGCGCAAAATTCCGCTGAACAACTTATCCAAAACAGCCTGACTGAATCCTGGTTATTGACTGATTTGGAACAGGATCTCCGTCACTTGCAAGATCTCTCATTTAAAACCAAGGCTCAGTTACTGCTATGGAGTGAAATTAACCAGCAATTTGAAGTGCTTTCACAATCAATTCCTGCCAAATTGCATGCGATTGAGCAAAATCCACAACTACGTAACTGGTACAACGAAAGCACCGATCTTCGCGAACCGCTGGCGGCTTATCTTGACGAACTGGGCGCAGGAATCGCCGAGCAGAGCTATTATCAGGCGGGGAAAACCGTGGATTTCTCCCTCTTTCCGGTGCTGTCCCCCCTGCTGGAAAAAATAAATATCCGCAAGGAAACCAGTCGCAACCATATCTCCCAGGACTCAGATGAACTGCTAAATTATCTTGGCCGGCAACAGGTTTCATTGATCAGCGGCTTCATATTTTTTCTGACCGTAATTGTGTTGATGACCTTCTGGTTAAGAAAAACCGTTATTTTCCGGCTGCAACGCATCGAGCAGGATATTCAGGCAATGGATAAAAATTCGGATCTGGCCACCCCACCGACTCTGGCTGGTTCCGACGAAGTAGCTGGTGTGGCGACCGCTTTGATTCGACTGGTAGGCCGATTTGAGGGATTTATTGGCGATATCAGAAATGCCTCGAAAATCGTGAATGAGCGTTCCGATCACCTTGATAGCCAGGCAAGAGAACTGGAGTCCGCATCCCGAACGACACATGATCATATTCAGGAAGTCACCCTGTCGATGCAGGCAATGGCCGAACAGGCTTTTACAATTGAAACATCAACGCATGACTCAACTGAGACCCTTCGATCTGCCGTAACAGCGAATGCTGTTATTCAATCAGGCCTCAAAAAAAGCGAAATGGCGGCAGATAATACCGTTGAAGTGATTGCAAGAGTGACGAGCTCAATACAAGAACTAACAGAATCAACCTCAAAAATTGAAAAAGTCATTAGCGTCATCGCCGAAATAGCTGAACAAACCAATCTGCTGGCGCTTAATGCAGCCATTGAAGCCGCCAGAGCTGGCGAACATGGTCGAGGATTTGCCGTTGTTGCCGACGAAGTGCGAACCCTTTCGCAACGCACCACCGACTCTACGGGACAAATTCGGCAATGGGTACATGATCTGATTCAGGTTGTGGAAGCCGTTGATGACCAAATCACAGAAATGAAACATGCCGGGGATGGCAATCGCCACACTTTAAACGAACTTAAAGAACAGCTTGCCACCATGAATCACTGGTTTGCCGATTTAGAGCAACGGACAACAACCATTAACCAAGCCCTTTCAATGCAACGAGAAGAGATTGACCGGGTCGGTTTGCGATTCGCAACACTTGATAATCATGCATCAACCGTCAGTGAAACCATCGCTGGCAGCAGAGCCATCAGTATCGCATTGAAAACCGAAGCGAATTCGATGAACAACCTCACCGCACGCTTTCGGACTTCTTTTGATAGTTAAAAAACAGGCCGGGCAACGAGATTAATTATTGAGAGGCTGTGTAAAAATCTAACACGTTTCGATTCTTACACGGCCTCAAATTTACCTGTGGCGCAATTCTTATTTAACAACCACGGAACAGCCAGGCATGAATGAGCTTGGTATAGCGTGGCATCACCACATAGACCATCAGCAATACGGCAATGCCGGTGATGATAAGGGTATCCAGATAATGGTTGTCAGGCAGCCCCAGCTGGTGAAGTGGCAGTAGCAGAAACGGCAATATCAATACCAGCGGATAGATAGCCGACCAGGTGACCAAAGCC
>NZ_DCSO01000077.1:59866-89708 GCF_002325665.1 Methylophaga sp. UBA1464 | reverse complement strand
CGCCTGCTCCGGGGTAAACCAGAAATCCAGCCCGCTATTGATATAAAAATCATCACCTTTGACCAGCAATGGTGACACTTTCGCTATCAACTCACTGCGTTTGGCCGACTCCATCCAGCCACGCAAATGTGACTGCGTATCAAAGCGGATAATGATCGTGTAGGTTTCGGTCAACCCCGCAATGGGACGGATAACGTTCAAATCCAGATGCCCCGGGGCACTTTTAGATTGCGGGGCAATTTCATTTAGCCAGGCTTCATACTCGGCGTGTTTGTCCTTATCAACCTGATGGGTAATCACCGCCGTCGCGCCCTCGGTTATCGGATCCACACGCTTTTGTTGCATAACTCACTTCCTAAAAATTAAAAAAACTGGACAAACGCTTTAGCCATAAAATATCAAGGCCTGCGTTTTTTATAAAATTCTATCGTAGATATCAAAATGATTTAGGGCCAGTGCAAACATATTGAGTGTTTAAACTGACCCTAAATATTAAGCTGATGCCGGAACCAAACCCTAAGTCATAATCGACCTGCTGTTAGTTCGGTCCTTCGTCGATTGTTACCCCAACAGGCGTGCCCGACCAGCCCACAGTCCAAAAAGACCGAAAGCGAAAAGCGGCAATGCCGCTGGTAATGGCACCGGATTCAACTGACTTGCGAGTTCCGCGGTGGTGAAAGTGCCATCATTACCAAACGTCCAGGAAGAGAAGTTGATGAATTTTCCTGAGAACAGTTCATCACCCGAAACGCCAAAGGACATATATATCAGCGCGTCAGTCATATCAAATGACAAAATATTGGATAGTGAAAAGTCGTTAAAGAAAACGCTGTTATTACCCAGCCCCCCATCAAAGAAGCCGGTGCTGAGCATGCCCGAGGTCAGCCCATCTACGATAAGCGAGTCATCGCCACTGCCAAAAATAACATTACCAATAATCTCGCTGTTGCCTGTCAGTAACAGGCTGCTGTTACCCTGATTAGGTGCAAACTCGATGGCATTCCCTCCCCGGCCCACTAAAGTGCCGCTGTTCTCAATGGTGATCTCAGAAGTGCTGGCTTCATCTGCACCAATGGCCCGGACGCCTTCGATATAACCTTCGTTGATAATGGTCAGTGGACCTGCATCGCGAACCTCACCCTGTGTAGGCTCGAACAGTGCGTCAACATCAATGCCGCTACCGCCATTCAATGGATCACTTGCAGACCCAGTAGAGACAATCACACCAGTGGCATGGTTATGCACTCTGCCCTCATCAATGTCGATCCCGTCATCGGTACCCAGAATCACACCATAGTTATCTGCCGTTCCGCTGGCGAATTGCACGCCGTCTTCATCGTCAGTGGCACCGGTATTGGTCCAGGTCTTTGTGTCCGCATCCCAAGACAACCCGTTCAGGGCGACAGTGCCGCGATTTTCAAGCGTGAAATCCTCACGTGCTTCAATCACTTCCTCACCACCACGAAGCGTACCGTGGTTAATCACGGTACCACCCGGTCCACGACTCTGGATGGCGCGCCCATCAGTACTTTGGATCAGGCCGTAGTTGGTGATATGAGCATTTTCCAGTTCAGCGTCATTGTCTAACCTGACAGCCTGATTTTCTGCAAAGATTTTCCCGCTTTCCCGGTTAATCAATGTGAAATTATCCGCATCATCCTGAAGACGAATACCGCGGTCACCACCGCGAATGGTGCCGGAATTATCGATGGTCAGATTCGCGCCCTTGCCTCGAATCGCATCATCATTGCCGCTTTCAATCAGGCCCTGATTGTTGACCGATTGATTCGAGCCCTCCAATTGAACCGGACGCCCGCTCGCACGGATAATCTCTGCATCGCTCTCGATGCTTACTGACAGATTATTTCGGTTGTCATTGATATTGCCACTGTCTGTGGCGGTACAGAGCAGCGTCGGTGAATCAGCAGTGCCGCCCGGAATACAGGTTGCTGCCATCACAGGCACGTTGGCCAAAGCCAGTGCTGAAGCGAAAATTAATTTGTGTGTATGTCTCACGTTACCTCCAAGTCTGAACATTGATATCAGAAATGAAGGTAGTGGTTTTTTATGACAACTCTATTAATTTTGAAATTAATGTGAACTAGAACTCACCACAAAGACTGGAAAAGTGGTAGCCCTCTGCATTGATTTAGACCGTCTTATTTATTCCGTACATTCCGCACTAAAAACGAATTGCCAGGGCCACGTTTTAATTCAAATAAATCAATGGCTTTAAACAGGCTGCTAAGATTTTTAAAGCCATAATTTCGGGTATCAAACGAAGTCTTATTCGAGATATTTGAACCAACAGGACCCAGTGCCGCCCAGCCGTCTTCGTCTTCGGTTGCCTCAATGGCCTGCCGCAGCAAATGTATCAATTTGGTATCGGATTTTATGTTCTTGGGTTTAACCGCTGTTTTGGTGATTTCCTTAGCTTGATCCAGGAAAAGAAACTTAGAGCACGCATTCACAAATGCTGACGGTGTTTTCCGCTCGCCAAAGCCCAATACAACCTTTCCTTCAGCTAAGGCTCTGGTCACCATCGGCGTAAAATCACAATCCGATGACACAAAACACATCACGTCAATTTGCTTGGTATACATCACATCCATCGCATCAATCACCAATGCGATATCTGACGCATTCTTCCCCTTAGTTAAATCATATTGCTGGATGGGTTGAATGGCATATTCATGCAACAGATCTTCCCAAGCCTTTAGCGTCGGCGACTTCCAATTACCATAGGCTTTACGAATAGTCACCACACCATAGTTTGCTACTTCACTCAGAACATCTTCAAACTTACTCGCGGGCGCGTTATCCGCATCAATAAATAATGCAATTTTCTGTTTTAGTTCATCCATGTTGCACCTCAAGCCAATATAAATTCGTTAATGATTAGCGATGTATTGATACTCGTTTTTTATGACGACTTTATCACTGATAGCCGGATAAATTTCATTTAGCTCTGACATTCAAGATCGCCAAGCGATTTATCCAAAGCAGTTGTATCCGTCATTGCCTCCTGCTCTGCCTGATCCAGTATGACGGGGCCGCTACCTGATGCGGCCAGTGTGTCATCAGGGTTATAGAGTGGGCAATTAGTCATGCTAAGACAGCCGCAACCAATACAACCAGCCAAGTTATTACGCAATGTTTGCAGATACGCAATTCGGCCATCCAGCATGCGTTGCCAGTTTTTTGAAAGCTGTTGCCAGTCCTCAACCGTTGGTGTGCGTTTATTCGGTAATGACAAGAATGCCTGTCTAATATCTTCCAGGCTAACACCGACTTTCTGTGCAGCTTTTATCACCGAGATTCGCCTTAGCACTTCGGGTTTATAGCGACGCTGATTGCCATCATTACGCCAGCTTTGGATGAGGCCTTGTTGCTCATAAAAATGCAAGGTACTGATTTTTACTCCGCAGCGTTTTGCTACCGCCCCGACACTCCAGTTTGCCTCTGACATCTTTTGCTCCTGAATTTTTTCGCTTAATTTGAAAAAAAAGCTTTACCTCAACCTTTGTTGAGGTTTTAACCTGTCGACTCGATTATTGCAAGGAGATGTTTTATGTACTTGGAGCATGTAAATCTGGTGGTCACTGATATTAATGCCATGTTGAAGTTTTACCGCGCGGCATTTCCCCACTGGTATGTACGTGATGAAGGCTTTAGTGATTGGTATGGCAAGCCACGCAAATGGCTGCACTTTGGTGACGATGAACACTATATTGCCTTCTGCGATAACGGCGAAGGTGCCAACCGTGATCTGACAGGCCATAGCGTGGGACTGGCACATTTTGCTTATGTCACCAATGATCTTGCTGCCGTGATAGACCGATTAACTAACGCTGGCTATGCCATTTCTAATCCAGGCGTCACCGAACCATTTCGTAAGAATGTCTACTTTATCGACCCCGCAGGCTTTGAAGTGGAATTCGTTGAGTATCAATGGAGTTTGTTATGTATCTAAGTGATATCCAAGTCGAGCAAAATTTAAACCGTGAAGCCCAACAACAACAGGAGGTGGTGTGATGAAAATCGTCATAGTATTTCATTCAGCTACTGGCACAACTAAGCAACTTGCCCAGGCCGTGGCTGCAGGTGCGTCAACACTGTCAGATGTAGAAGTTATTCAGGCAGAGATTGTTGGTACAGACATTGTTGAAGGACGTTATCGCAACAGCCATCTACTCCAGCAATTAGACACCGCAGATGCAATAGTTTTTGGCTCACCAACGTATATGGGCTGCGTATCCTCGCAATTTAAGGCCTTCACAGATGCAACTGGTGATCTGTGGGCCGAGAAACGTTGGGCTGACAAGCTCGCTGCTGGCTTTACCATTGGGGCAAGTTTGAGTGGAGATCAACTGAGTACAATTCAGTACCTGCAAGTATTTGCGAGTCAGCATGGCATGCTATGGGTAAGCTTGGATATTCCTGGTAACTTCGATGCAGAACAACGTAATCGCCTAGGTGCTCAATCGGGCTTAATTGCTCACTCTATGGATAGTAACGTCCACCAAACAGATTTGATCACAGCGCACTATCTTGGTCAAAGGGTCGCCAGCCTTGCGAAACGATTTACAGCAAAACGATAGCAGGCGTTTACGTCTTGGGTTTTTAATGCCTTTTGGCTAATGCACTTCAAATTCGGAGATCAAGTTGGCTGACCCCTTGATTTCCTTTTAGCCATCAACATCTTCTGATATTTGTGACTGAAGATAAGAGTATTGCCGCTCGAACTGTATTAATGAGTTCGTAATTTCAGGGTCACCAATACGTTTCTCTGCGTCTCTAAGTTGCTGCATAGAATCGTCAAATACACTTGAATCATTAGTCTTTTTGTATATTTCTAAACCAACATCACAATAAGTTTTTAATATATTTTTGTTATTTTTATATCTATCAATAGCCTTAACTGCTTTCTCCCTTGCCATCTCAAGAATAGCTATGCGATCTTCACTAAGTATTCCACTAGCCTTTTCAGCCCGAGCCAATAAAAGAACAATTTTAAATCTCTCAAGAGGCCCATCGGTTTTGAAATCATTTTCAAACAATCTAATTTCTGTTTCTGCTTTTTCCAGCTCATTTACATCAATTAAATAACGTATTAGCCGATGCCTTGGAACACGCTCTCCTGGAGCTTTTGAAATCATCTTTCTTAAAAGCTTATTTCTCATGTGCTTATCTGGGAAACGGCTTATGCCTACATCAAATGAGCATAATTGTTTTATTGTTCTAATCTCAACATCGTAGGTTGGAATTATATTGTCGATAACCAGTTCAAATAATTTAAAGTATTCCGCCTCATCAGACATTTTGTACTTAGCAATAATGTCAGTGATTACGGGATGCCGCCCCCGCCAGCCATATATTCCTTCGCGTTCGCTTATCGTATATTCGTGAATAATGTCAACCAAGTTTACAAGAGAAGCTGATACCGCCTGAGACGATATTCCTAGAAGCCTTATTACTAGTTGTCTATGAACATTTACACCAGCGCTTTCCATTGCCGATACTAGTCTGTATATATTTTGCAAATTTTTATCTAGCTCGGCGTATTCCCTCAGAACAATATCGTCAAATTGCTCTGAAGCAAAGATGTTCTTTAAACATACAAATGTGTCCGACTCACACTTTGCAACAAGCCTTCTCTTACGCTCTGTTCTTGAGAATCCTGAGAAACTGTTTTCGATTAAAGGTTGTAATTCAGCATGTGACTCTACTAGGGATAAAAGACCTTCAACTTCAACTTCTTCCAATTTCTTTAGTATAAAATCCTTACCTTTGAGAAACATATTCGGGGTTTTAATTCTTGGATACCAATGATTTCTTGTGGATGTAACAAGAATTTTCAGATGAAAATTTTCATCTGTAGACAGTAAATCAATTAAATTATTTATTTCAAATAAATGATTATGAGCATCATCAACAAACAGTATTCCCCGCTCCTTCCTATCCTTTAAAATATTTGCAACTGAACGCCACTCTTCGAAAAGTAATTTGTGAATTCCCTTGTGCTCCCAACAGTGATACCCAACATCTTTAAGCCTAAGCACTACCATCCTAGCTGAGGTACTTTTACCCATCCCGCTTGCGCCCAATAGACAATTTATTAATTTGGAATCATCATTGATTGAAGATTCCAATTTTTTAATAATTGTTCGGTCAAATGTTAATTGTGCTTTTATATCTGAATATGTCGCTGGCCATCCCTGAAACATTGCACTTACATTTTTATCAATATTTCTTAATTCGTCTTCAACCTTTAGCGTTACTGGCTGAAGAGCACTGTAATTATCAAGAGGGTCACCGGTAGATTGATAAACAAGAGAGCTAGGAGCTGATTTCTTACGCAACTCAATAAAAAAGTCATCAACACTTCCAAAAGCAACTTTAACCCCTCTGCGCTCAAGCAGAAGAGCTCTATCTTCATCTTGTGTGTATAACAATAAGTTGATGGTGGCCGGAGAGTATGACTTATTGTTATTTGAAATAGCTCTATCGACAATTTCTTTAATATGCGGGTCTGCGAGAGAATAGCCAATAATTACTATACTTCCACCATTAAGATCGTTCTTAAATGCATCCCACAAGAACTCTCTATATTCAGAAGTATTATCATAGTCAGCTTCGGATATTATTATCCTACTTTGATTTCCGTCTGAAACATCCTTATCAATACATCCATGCAATTTATATAACTTGGTTGCCTCAGGGTATTTTTGTTCTCTAAAATCATAATTTGAGGATATAACTGATAAAGGTTTCCCTTTCTTTTCATATGACTGCTCAACCAGTTTATCGTAGTTAGTGGTGTAGATATTTCTCCAACTGTAGAGCGGCAAATTCAACATAGAGCCTGTAACGTTAATTTTGCCAAACATTGTCCTTAAACAACCTATTAATTCTTTTCTGGATCTTCTCGTTTCGGCGATACTAGCAATTTCAGTTAATGAGAATCCCTCAGTATTAATATTAAAATCATGACCAACCCGCTCAATAATTTTTTTGACGCTGGGCGCTCCCGACGGTATTGATGAACCGGAACCGAAAAACAATACTGTAGTTACAGGGTCAATCGCTTCAATCATGGTTGATAATGAAATGCTCATATAAATCCTATTTTAAAATTCAAGGGGACAGCCAACTTGATTTCTATTTCTCTAATCCATTTCAAAAAATAATTTAGAATCAGTCTAAAAACTCAAATTGGTTAGTTTTACAATGCCCCTAAGTAATTTAGTGTCAGTGTAAAAACTAAAAACTTGTTAGTTTTTACATTCGCTCCAAATATGCTCAGGCCTACATGGAACAAATTTGAGCGCCTTGTTAGTTTTTTAAATTGGTGTATGACTCACCTCTTTTACTATGTACCTTTTAATTATGTCATTCGGCGTAATTACTGCATCTGCTTTTAGATAAAGAAGCCCTTCATTGCCTCTGTTATTCTCGTGCTGAGACCACGTTATCAATTCTCGTTGAGCCTCTGGACTCTTTAAGCTGATATTAAAAGAGATGGTTCGTGCTTCTAACCTGTCAAAAAAACGACCCCAGCCCGTTATATTGTTGTATTTGGTTACGTTCCCAATAATTTGATGCGGAGCAGGTACCGTATGAGGCAGTAAATAAAGAGCTGTATCAGAATCAAAAGAAACAATCTTTTCTCCACGTGGTTTTGTAACATCCATTACCATCACAGGTTCTTTTCGAATAGGTCTATGCATATCCGATAGTGGAGATTCAAGAACAGCAGGTAGTTCTTCTATAGTTGGCTCTATGCGCCGAGCTAATTGCCTAGACATTTGATCATTTTGCGAAATTTTGCCCACTGCCTCATTGAAGGAGTATTTAACAAAATCATAAAAAACTCCTCCGGAGATTGCTCCTGCAACCCAAATCACAGCCTCATATGTGAAGCTCCCTCTTTTGGGAGTATTGATATAAAACTCTGCGCCATGGGCTGCTTCACCGTGGGACCTAACCTCACCGTTTAAATATGCATGAGTAACTATAGATGTTGCTCTAGCGATACCACTTAGTGCAACAGAAGCGTTATATAAATCCAATCTGCCAGTGTCAGCAGTACCATGTTGATATCGAAATTTAACTTTTAGCTCAGCCAAAACTCATCCCTTTTTAGTAATACTTTCAGTTTCACCAAAACATAGATGCATGCTAATGGTGAGGTTGACCCTTATTAGCCGACGGACTTTTAATGCGAGACAAGTCAAAACTTTCCAACATAGGTGGTTGGTTTTGTTGTGATTTATTCTATGTATTAGGATGATGTTCTCAATAAAAGAAGCTTGTTCAGATAACACTCGATAAATCAAGCTGGATTTATTTGATGTTGTTTGGGACAGTGTGTTTTCCATAACGTGATTTCCATTTCTCCAATCCATTGCGGATGTAGTGGAGTGAATATTTCACAGATTTGTATTACTGGCAAATTCAATAAGTTATTAGGAGTTGATAAATCAGATTATTTGCCATTTCGGATGCTTATCGAACAGGTAACATTAACTCTGGTTTAAGAAACAGGAAGAGAAGTAATCAACTTTCAATTGCCTTCACTGCCATCCAGAAAATTAATAACTCGATTTAACCGCTCATTGTGTATCTCATAGCTGCTGTCCATAAAAGGATGTGCATAGTTTGAACCATTAAAAACAGCAGCCCCTTTTTGTTCTGCTCGATCTCTAAACTCAGATGTCATTTCGGGGCCAAGAACAGAATCCTTTTCGCCTGTTATGACCAAGATATTATTCGCATCAACTGGAATATTTTCTGAAGGATCGATACGCTCTGGACATCCGTGAGGCGATAATCTGCTTGGGCTGGAGTCAATCACCGCGCGATCGAACTGCGCTCCACTTCCGATTACATTAGCCATCACAGCACCGCCGAGCGAAATCCCATAAAGCAGCTGTTTCTCATACTGTGTGTTCAGATGAGCCACTAATTCTTTGTAATCTTCGATGATGGCGTTAATCCTGCGTTTGCCTTGAGACTCGCCGTAGCCGCGGTAATCATAAATATAGACATCGTAACCTCGCTGAGAAAAGCGCTCTAAAGCGGTAATCATCAGGTCGGCTATCATGGCGTTACCCAACGCCACCAGAATGTAGCCTTCAGGTTGCGTTGCCAGGCCGTTTTCATCTTGTGCCTGATATTTGTAACCTCTTAGAACTTTGTCATCAGCGGTTGTAAATTCTGTTCTCTGGATAAGATCGTTTCCGGCAACCCTGGATGCATCTGGATTCGGAGCCATCGAACTCCACATTGTAAAAACCATCCGCTCTTTAAACCATCCACATACGGTAGCTTCACGATCGGCTGAAAATGCGAGATTTGGCAGGACAACCAATAAACCAAATAAATACGTTTTGAGGTTAAACATATGATTTATCCTCCGTTAGTCACATTCAAAGTGGATGCACTTCAGCATAGAAGTGACATAAACCGTTTCAGGGCAGACGAATGTTAATGCTAAACCAGACATGGTCGTCCAGTTCCAAGCCATTCTGGCGCTCGCCACCGATTGAGTAATGGAGCCCCAAATCCAATGGCAATCTAGGAATGGCACGCTCAATACTCAATGTGGCATCGCGAAAGGCAAATGATTGCGTCTTCTCAAAAGCGACCCTGCCATCGCTAAAGACCGCATCATCATTAAAATAATAGGCCCCTGCGCTGACAGCAACACGAAAGTCGGCTGGCAAGGGTTTTACAAAGCCGATATTGGCATAAACATCACCCGCTGAGGTCCAACTAGAATCGTTAAGCGGACTTAACACAATGAAATGCATGCTTCCGAGAGAACCGGAAAAGAAAGTTCTAAGCACGCCAGCGTCCTCATCGTTGGGGCTATCACCAGTAAAACCGTGCCTGACGAGCCCGGTTTCGTAATTAAGCCTACCGTACGAACCGCTGTATCCCGCCTTAACATCAATTTGGTTATTACCGAGATGACTGAAATCCAGCGTGGAGAACATTCCACCAACAAACAGACCGTTTTCAGCAGTGTATTTGAGATTACCCTGTACGACGGCACCATCGCCCATCAGAACACCGCCCCAAATGTACTTCGATTTTAGGATGGTGTTGGCTTGTATTTGTGCCAGGGCCATTCCGGGCACGCTTATCATGATAATGAGTAAGCAGAATCCTCTCAGTAGTCCGTGTTTTTTAACCAATTTCATATCCGCCCAAATTGTGACGAGTAGCAGGGAGCTTCACTTTAAAAAGTTAGCTCACCAACCCCAGTATTATCCGCATGCAACTGATACTGTTTAAGCATCACCTTGATCTGCCCGTTCAGATGCTCAGGAATCAGGTAAAACAGGCTCTGGCTTCAGAAATGGTGCTGGATCAACCGGTCCACCTGAGTAAATTCCGAAATGAAGATGCGGTGGTGTGGTAATCGCATTGCCAGTGTTGCCAACATACCCGAGTATGTCGCCTTTTTTAACCCTTTCGCCGGATTCAACCGCGAATGAATCCAGGTGGGCGTAATAATAACGAGCACTGCCGAATCCAATCATGCTGCCTGATAGCCAGACGTGTTCGCCTCCTCTGGCACCTGTACCGGTTCGAACATAGCCATCAATCACTGCAGTAACTGGTGTTCCCTTTTCTGCAAAGATATCCACGCCATGATGTTTTCGGGCACCTCCATCGCGCTCCACACCGAAAGGGCTGCCGATATCCCGTTGCCCTGCTCCCTCTACGGGAAACGGTAATGAACCGCCATTGGCCATTGCCAGTGAATATTCCACTTCGGCAAACAATTCTGGTTGTAGAACGATGCGGTAATCACCCGCTTTGGAGACTACCTGACTATTGGTTGAGTCCTCTTCTTCCAGCTCCGTAACGGTTGACCATTCTTGAGCATTTTGTTCGCGTCGCTCCAGGCTGGCGTAAAGTCGACTATCAGCAGTATCCAGACGTAAAAATTGCCATATCAGCTTTTCGCCTCGCTCAAGCGAGACCTGATAAACATGTGCCTCAACTTCATCACTCGAAAAGGCTTCAGTTGCACGGTACTGACCAGCTGCTTGCACGGGTTGCTCACCAGCTCGCTCAACTGCATTTGTCCATCGTTGCCCCAGTGGGCTATCCAACAATCCTGCCACTCGCAAACGCCAGATAAAAAGATCTCTTGGTGACCAACCAAAAATATCGAAGGTAACATAACGAACTGCATTCTCACTGCTTTCAGCTGCATTCTGCCGCAGGTCATCACGCACAGTCAGAAGAACAACTAATAAAGCAAACAGACCAAACAGTAACCAGGGTCGTAGGATTCGTTTCTTTGGATTTACTGGCGACTGCTCAACGCTCTCGTTTTCTGTCTGGGCATTGTCAGGCTCGGACACCTCTTCGCTATCAGTTGTTTTGGTCGGTTCATCACTCATACCAACATTTATCTCTTTAATAGATTATTGATATGACAACTCTAAGGTGGAATGGTCGTAGGCGAAATGATTGAGGTTAAAACGCCATGTTTGCATGGTTATATAAAAGGACTATTCACAAGACAGATTAGCCCGATATGAATTTCATTTAATTGTGGCAACTGCATCTGCTTTCTGATGTTGTACTTAGTTAGATTTACATGTCTTCAAATATAGCCTGTTTTTCTGAATCGTATATTCTGGAACCAGAAGGGAATACTGGGCTCGTTTTTCGAGTTGTAACTGAACATCAGGCTCTTGTGAATCATAAAAAGCTGAAAAAACGGGTATACCAGCGTAATTATAAGCAACACCATAACAAGCATCGAAAAATCCACCCGGCCAATCCTCACCCAAGAACTCGAAATAGTCTGGCTCTGATTCTGCAAGATGTTGATGTGATTTTGGAGGAAAATGTAACAAGCCTAATTCACAGTCATTATGAGGTGAATCATCCCAATAAACGAAATATTCATCACTAAACGATCTAAGCCCTTTTGATGCCCATGATGCTCTGCTAGCAGGCAAATTCTGAGGCCAAGTAAAACTAACAGTGTTATAGGGCTCTAGACTTTTAGGTAAATCCATATGAGCACTTTTATTTAGCTCGTTAATATTTTCATTAGTTCGGTGATACACCCTAATGGTGGTGTGCCCAAGGTGTTTTAAACTTGAAATATGACCAGGCTTGACTGAAGAAACATCAAATTCACGCATCTGACACTCTTCAGCCACGCTTGAACCAGCAACTAAAAGTAGTACATAGATCATGCTTTTATGCATTTGTATATCCAATTACGCTTGAATAACCTGCCAAGTTTGGAGCGGCAGCAGTAAAATTGGTCGGCTTGATTCACTGGTTATGCGCCACAATCCACCACCAGATTAAAGCGGATGGAAGACTGGCCACTGCTGCAATGAGGGGGACGACTAAATCGGTGAGGATAGACGATCCCAAAGGAAAAAAACCAATAACACTACCAACAACGATTGCTGGCGTGACGAGAACCGCAACGACTCCTGCCGTAAGCCCGAAAGCACCAGCAATAAAGTGCATTGGTTTAGCTAAGCCCTTTGATAGAAGATACCGCCCACACGCCCATGTAATAACAATAGCCAGAATGAACAGAACTGGCAAAAGGACTAAGCCCCTATGCCAAGAGTTATGGGCATCCTAATCCAATGCTGCATGCAACGCGAGCACACTTATAAGGAAAAAAAGCACCGTAGCCAAAATGCTCGCTATAGCTTCACGAAACAAAAATGCTACCTCCCTGCTTGCAAAACACCATGTTTATGAGGTCATTACCTCACAGTTTCTTGGCGTATGGATTCTTAACTGAATCGGAAAAATCGTAATGATCACGCATGTCTATAACAGTCATAAATAATGATCTGCATAAGGCCTACCGAAATGTAGGTAAATCAGACAACACACTCGTGTTACCCCCTCATTTCGAGGTCTTCACGGATCACTTCCGGGTGACGAAATGCAATATCAATCAACGCCTTTGCTGGTCCCGAAGGTTTACGCCGCCCCTGCTCCCATTCCTGCAAAGTCCGTGGGGAAATATGAAGCACTTCTGCAAACTCTAACTGTGTCAGGCCCGTTTTACTACGCGCCTCTGCCACTTCATTGGGCTTAACACGACTGACCCGCGCGGCTTTGCCCGCTTTCATTTCTTTGACTGATTGGAGCAGCTTGTTACCAAGCTCTTCAGCACTCAAGGTTTCGTTACTCATTTTCTACCTCACGAGTGGATTTCAAGATATGAGCGAGGATGTTCAATTTAATGGTAAATATACGTCATTGACGTAGTATTGCAAAAAAGATTATTGAGTGAAAAAAATTGATTTGAACCGCTAGGTAAAATAGGCAGAGTTGAATAAGTATTAGGATGTGTTTCTCACTATAATGTTTTATCTCTAGAGTTTTGGCATAACAAAAACTTTTGGCTTATCCTGTGTCTAACCAAACGTTATTTATTGGTAATTGTTTAATGACAAAACCACAGTCTCTTTTTCATTATTTGCTTATCGGCTTGTTTATGCTGTCGATGCTGATGCCTGCTGCGCATGCAGCAAATAATGATATGGCTGTGCATCATGAGATGAGCGAGCAACAGCATGATTGTCATTCCGATGCTGAACCTCAAGCAAAACACGCTACCAATTCACATTGCGCCAGTGACAATTGTCAGTGTGCTGCAGCGAACTGCCATGCTTCTGGTGTGTTAGGTTTTCAACCGATTTTTATGGCCTCCCTTTATTCGCAAAGCCGTTTGGCAATTACTGCTGAGCAGCTTGTGAGTCAAAACCCTCCCCAATTCGAACGTCCGCCGCGAAGCTAATCCTCCTGTTGTAAGTGGTATCTACGGATACCCAATCGAAACACTTTGAGGATAGATCTCATGAAACAATTTAGTCGCTGGCTGATGCTGTTATCAGCTGCAATATTCCATACCGCAGCCATTGCTGGCGTGACGGAATACACACTGGTCATAGACCGTGAACTGGTCAATATCACTGGCAAAACAGTAGAACGCATCACCGTGAATGGTGGCATTCCCGGCCCGATTATGGAGTTTACCGAAGGGGATGAAGCGGTTATCCATGTGGTGAACAAACTGGATGAGCCAACTTCGGTTCATTGGCACGGATTACTGCTGCCTCCTGAAATGGATGGTGTGCCGGGACTGGGTGGTTATGAAGCCATCAAAGCCGGGGCAACCTTCACCTATCGGTTTACCCTTCGTCAAAATGGTACCTATTGGTATCACGCGCATAGTGCGTTACAGGAACAGGATGGTCATTACGGCGCACTGATTATTCACCCCAAAGATGAACCAGTGGTTCAAGCTGATCGGGATTATGTGGTGCTGCTTTCTGATTTCAGTAATGAAACCGGTCAGAAAATTCTTGGTAATCTGAAAAAAAGCCCGCATTTTTACAATTATTCACAACGTACTGTTGGGGATTTTTTCAGTGAAGTACGCGAGCACGGCTTAGCTTCCGCCTGGCAGGATGCAAGCGCCTGGGGACAGATGCGAATGTCACCAACCGATCTGGCGGATGTTCGGTACGATGCGTTTCTGGTGAATGGTCAAACCAATGATCAAAACTGGACCGGCATTTTCCAACCAGGTGAACGTGTTCGATTACGCTTTATCAACGCCTCGGCCATGTCGATGTATGACGTGCGGATACCCGGTCTGCAAATGACCGTTATTCAGGCTGATGGGCAATATATCGAGCCGGTTACGGTTGATGAATTTCGTTTTGCCGTTGCTGAAACCTACGATGTGATTGTCACGCCGCAGGCGGATCAGGCCTATACCATCGCTGCTGAATCAATTGATCGAACTGGTTTCGCTTTGGGCACTCTGGCTCCTCGAGAAGGCATGAAAGGACTGATTCCTGCACATCGACCACGTTCCTTATTAACCATGGCCGATATGGGTCATGATATGGATCATGGTGATCATCAGATGAACCAGAATGATTCGATGGATCATAGCGGTCACGATATGCATGGTGGTGATCATCAAGCCATGCAGCAAGATAAATCCGCCGAAATGCAAAGTGGCTGGGCGGATGCCAGTACGCCAGAAGGTCATAAAGCGTTGCAATATAGTGATTTAAGAGCACTTGGCACACAAACCGATCTGCGTCCTGCGGAACGGGAAATTGTGGTGACCTTGGGCGGCACCATGGAGCGATTTATCTGGACCTTAAATGGCCATAAATTCGGTGATCCGGGGTTTGAGCCGATCAAACTCAATTATGGTGAACGGGTCAGGCTGATCTTTAAAAATGAAACGATGATGGCGCATCCGATGCATCTGCATGGCATGTTTGTGCAGCTGGAAAATGGTCAACCGGGTGAAAAGTTACCCAACAAACACACCGTAAATGTGGCACCAGGCACCGAATATTCCGTACTCCTGACCGCTGATGAACCCGGCGAATGGGCGTTTCATTGTCATCTTCTTTATCACATGTCTGCAGGTATGATGTCTACGGTGGTCGTCGCCGAATTTGATGATGACGATTTGCCCGCCTCTCATCCAGCACATCACGACATGGGAGGTCATCATGATCATCACTAAATCCAAACTGGTTTTCACGCTAGTATTAAGTCTGCTTATCTCTACCAGCCATGCCGAAGAACATCAGCATGGCGATCATGGCCATGAATCTCAGTTGTTCCATGCCTTATGGTTTGAAGCACAACATGGCGGTGGCAGTAAAGGTGATAAAACCCATATTGAATGGGATGGCTGGATCGGTGGTGATACCCACAAACTCTGGCTGAAAGGTGAACTGGAAGGCCACAAAGGCAAGCTGGAAGAGAGTGAAGTCTGGGCGTTATATAGCCGGAATGTGCATAATTTCTGGGATGCTCAGCTTGGTCTGCGTGTAGATACCCAACCTGAATCCACCCGGTATTTAACGCTGGGTTTTAATGGGCTGGCACCCTATCTGTTTGAAACACAGGCACATCTGTTTATCAGTGATTATGGCGATGTCACTGCCCGGTTGAAACAGAAAAATCATCTGCTGTTCACCCAGCGTTTTGGCTTTGAACCCTACTATCAACTGGACTTCACTGCTCAGAACGTTGAACGCCAGGATTTAGGCAGAGGTTTAAGCCAGGGCGAATTGGGTATCAAACTGTTTTATGAAATCACCCGTAAAATCGTGCCTTATCTGGATCTGAAATACGAACGTAAATTTGGTCGAACGGCGTCTATCGCCAGAAATGCCCATGAAAGCGAAGAAGACTGGATTGCTTCAGTCGGCATCAAACTGCTTTTCTAAAACGCTCATAATCAAAGCTCGCTTTAATCCAAAACTCGTTCCCATGCTCCGCGTGGGAACGCCCCTGTCTGAATAGCTGCAAGAACTCTATTCAGACCAAACCGCATATTCATTACCATTAGGATCGGTGAAATGAAACCGACGCCCTCCGGGGAATGAAAAGATATCCTGAATAATTTGACCACCAGCGTTTTTGACTTTCTCGACCGTGTTTTCCAACTCTGAACTATAAAACACAACCAATATACTTCCGTTCTCAGTTGTCGCTACTTTGTCAGATTTAAAAAATCCCCCATCCAGCCCGGCATCCTCAATGGCGACATACTCAGGGCCATAATCCACAAACGACCAGTCAAATGCGTCACTGAAGAATTGCTTTGTCACGTCGAGATTTCGCGAAGGCATTTCAAGGTAATTAATTTTTCCGGTTTGTTTCATGATTTTGTCCAGATAATTGATTATGAACTCGTATTCTTTACCTCAATAAACCACTTGGGCTGCATGGCATCAAAGTCATTCCTGGTATTCCATGGTAGGTGGCTTGCTGAATCCAGTACCACGGCTTGGCCATTATCACGTTTGAAAACCACCCAGTGCCAGAAGTTTTTGCCATTTTCCTGATGATATTTGATAGCCAATAAGGCTAAATCCGGCAATTTATCCCAAGCCTCGAAAGGAATTTCATCAGCAGAAGTTTCAACTCCGCTCCGGCTTAACATCTGCCTGACATACTGCGTATCAGACCAAAGTGATTGGTCTTCAGCATAAATTCCCATTGCGTTGGCAATAGCCTTGATTTCTAAATACGTCTTGCCCAAGATATTGGCCACTGCAGCAATGCCACATCCTGATGTTTCTTCCTGTATTACTGGCTTCAAACGTTATTACTCCTCGCTTTTTATAGCAGTGTAATCAATTTCTATTTAGCTTGTGTAAATCGCCTTCGGGTTCATTGATGATATAGTCGGCTTTTTTTCCAACATACGAAATGACGATGAGCCAACCACGCGCTGACAAAAAGGAAATTTTCGGCTGGGCAATGTTCGATTTTGCCAATCAGGCCTACACATTGCTGATTATCACCGTGGTGTTTGGCGATTTATTTACCCGGGTGATTGTCGGTGATGCCGAAAATGCCTATCGGCTTGGCAATCTATTGTGGAGTCTGTCACTGGCAGCGGGTTATTTACTGGTGGTGTTGACGGCACCGTTTTTCGGCGCGGTGATGGATCTGACCGCCCGGCGCAAACGGTTTTTGTTTATCAGCTATCTGGTTACCGTCATCGCCACGGCGCTGCTGTATTTTGTCGCCCCCGGTTACATTCTGCTCGGCATGTTGCTGATAGTAATTTCCAATTATGCCTACTCCATTGGTGAATCGTTTATTGCCAGCTTTTTACCGGATCTTGGTCCGCCGGAAGATCTGGGCAAAATCTCGGGTTTTGGTTGGGCCCTGGGTTATGTAGGCGGTTTGGTCGCTACCGGACTGGCTTTGTTGTTTCTGGGTGAAGTCAGCCTGGAAAATTTTCAAAATGTACGCTGGGTTGGACCTTTTGCAGCGGGCTTTTTCCTGCTGGCAGCAATTCCGACCTTTGTGCTACTGAAAGAACGTGGCAAATCAAGTCACACGATAGAGAGCAGTATCTGGCGTCAGGGCTGGCAACGGCTGGAAGGCAGTCTCAAACATCTGCGTGGTTATCAGGACTTGAGTATCTTTTTGCTGTCGGCTTTGTTTGCCATGTCAGGCATTTATATCATTATCGCTTTTACCTTTATCTACGGTGCACAGGTAGTGCAGTGGGATGAAAAAATGCGGGTACTCACCTTTATCACAGTGCAAGTGACGGCCACACTGGGAGCCATATTTTTTGGCTGGGCCGAAGATCGGCGCGGCAGTCAGTTTACCTATCAATTCACCCTGCTGTTCTGGATTGGCGCGGTGTTGCTGATCTGGCAAACACCTAATATAACTGACGGTATTAATTCGCTGGGGTATCAGGCCGAACGGCAGGATATTTTTCTGGTAGTCGCAGTGGCAGCTGGTTTATGTCTGGGTGCCACACAATCGGCCAGCCGTGCAATTGTTGGCAAATTAACCCCATTGCCCAGAGCAGCCGAATTCTTTGGTTTCTGGGGGTTATCTCATAAACTGGCCGCCATCATTGGTCTAGTCGGTGTCGGCCTGATGCAGGCGCTGGTCGGTTTACAGAATGCGATTTTGCTGTGTGCCGTGTTTTTTGCACTGGCATTTCTTGTCTGCCTTAAAGTGAATTTATCACGTGGGCAGATCAAGGCAGGACAATATCCGCGGGACTGATGTTCAATTGATAAGAGCGGCTTTGCCTGAGCAGCTTAATCCAATGGTACTGGCTGCTGACGATAAAACTGGCATAACAGCCGATAGACTTTGGGCATTTCCTGTTTCATGGTTTTGGGTGCCTCAAAAAAAGCCTCACTGCACACGGCAAAAAATTCTGCCGGACTGGTCAGTGCATAGTCATCAATCGGTAACGAGCGATGATGCTGAAGATCATTTTCCAATCTATCCCACGCCGCTGTAAAAATATCGTGCCATTTACCGGGTCGCATATCGGGATGCATCGGCGGCGCACCATTGGCCCCATCACGCAGCATATCCAGCTTATGTGCCAACTCGTGAATCACCACATTACTGGCTTTACCATGGCGGGTATCGCCGCCACTTTCGCTAATCGCCTGCCACGATAAAATTACTGGTCCCTGTTCCCAGGCTTCGCCACTCAGGCCGGGGCTTCTTGGATGAACCACTCCATCATCTGTGCGATAAGGACGATTCGGCACAAAATCCCCCTCATAAAGAATAATCGTTTGCCAGTGGTCATACCAATGAAGCCCAAGATGCAGAATGGGCACACAGGCCATAGTCGCAAGTTTGAGACACATCGCATCCGTAAATTGAAATTCGGCCCCCGAAAGCACGGTTTTACGAGCAAGCAAACGAAAGGTCAGCTTTCGCAACGCCTCACGCTCCGCACCATGATAACGCTCCATAACCGACCAGTCAGCAACTGCAGACTCCCACTGCTCTGCAGTAAACCCCATCTTTTTAATCTTTCGGGCTTCACGCCAGTCACGCAATTGCTTAAACATGTTTATCGCACCATTTCCAATTACAACAAGACTCCCCCTCGGCTCAGCAATAAATAAGCCCGGATATTTGATATCAGATTACTAGGGTCTGTTGATCTTTGTCATTGGGCGAGGAATTTTATTCGACAAATATCTGCACTATCAATGCGGTAACCGCAACATTGGAATCATCGTAGGAGATGAACCACACTGGATTTCACCCAAAGCTTCAAATCCGTGGCGCTGATACAACGAAATATTCCTCGGGTTTGATGACTCGAGGTAAGCCTGACAGCCATCCTTATCGCATTGCTCGAGCGCATGTTTCATCAAAGATGAGCCATGCCCCTTTCCATGATGTGTCGGATCGACAGCTATCAAGGGTAAATACCAGTGAGGCACATCTGGACGGAAATCGCCCATTTGCTCTAAGACCATGAACACTTCCTGCTGCTGAGGCCCGGCAACGGTGCTTTCAATCAGTAAGCCTAATTTTTCTTCATCCGGATGTGTATCAGGCGGTAGCCATAATGCTGCCCCTCGCTGGTCATGCGTAATATGTGCACTGCGCTGCACAAAAGCCCCGCCTCCAAATGCATGTATAAGTTCGGGCATATTGGCAAGATAAAGACTTGGGTCGGGCCATGTCCATCGCACCATCGGGTCCATTGCAAATGCCAGAATGATGGTGTTGATGATGACAGGTTCATCGGCCGGTGTGGCTGTTCGTATAGTATTGTTCATCATAGAATTCCTGGTGGGTTAAGAAATTCGAACAAATATGAAAACCACTGATCGGGCTTATTTAGCCCGGATATTCACTCTATTACACCATGCTTCCCTTACGTTACTTAAATTGGCTTATACCAGAGTTACAATCACGATTTTCAAGGGCGTCTACTTAAGTATTTACTGTATAGACGAATTGGAGAACCATAATTCTACATTGGCGGCTGAATATTTGGCGTCAGAGTCAGCATATTTCACTTGATTAAAAATGACAGTGAGACACTTTCCCGCCATTGCCAGGCCATCCAGCCTGCCAACAACATGATTGCCAAAGCAACCATCATCATGCCCCACTCGGCATGCAAAACATGCGTCACGACCGGTCCAATCATAAACAGGCTCAGCCCAGCAGCTGCCAGTGCCCGCACGGGTTTAATCAGTAATACCACGGCCCCTGAAACTTCAATAAAACCAGTAAGGTACATAAACCACAGTGGATATCCCCAACGCTCAAAGGCCTGAATCTCAAACGCCAAACCAGCTAATTTTGCCGCACCAGACAGGAAAAAAATGGCTGCCAGAATCACAAATCCATATTTAGTGAAAAAATTCATCATAAAAACTCCTTAAGCAAGATATAGCTCAAAGACAAATGAAATCGCAGACTGTTACAGAGAACATGTTAAACACGTCAGAGACGTGAATTACTCAAGGTCTTCATTTGCAGGGATTTGATAACGTACGTTACCGTCAGCATAGCGTTTGCCAATCAGACGAATAGGGCTATCCAGGTCGGGTACTTTCTGGCTGACCAACAGCCTTGTTTTGTCACCATTTTCAATTTCCACCAGCATGGTGGTGAGTTGGCCTTCAGTTATTTCAACCACTGTCCCATCAACATAAAAGGTTTCAAGTTCAGGGTGTGGTCTTATTAGCCAGGCAGACAACAATGCCACAGCCAGGATGATCAAAATAAAAATGCCGCGGTTACGCAGATAGTTGTTCGTATACATGCTGTTGCTCCGTCAATCATCAGCTTGAAAGTCATATTAATCCATTACCACAATCATCGAGGATTGATATTTTCACCAAGACCAGACCCAACTCAAGTTTGCGTTTTCTTTCTGCTCACAGGCATTTAACGAAAGCCTGTTGAGACTTTCGCTTCAAACTATTTAATTAATCCGCCAGTTTAAACAAACCGACTTTCAGCACTTTTCCAAATCAGCCCGATCAGTCCTGTTGCCACTATGGTAAACAGTGCAATAGCTCCCGGCGTACCCAATACCCATAAGGTCAGACCAGAAATTAATAACCAGAATGCCGGTATGATGGCGATCAGCCACAACCCCCATCCCCTGAACATAATCAATGCAAGTCCCAGCGTGGTTACGGCAGTCGGATCAGCATGGATACCAAACACTTCGGCCTGTAGCCAGGATCCACCCATGAGTGGCGCCATAAACGGCAAGCCAATCAATCCCGCCAAGGCAATCGCTATACCAATAACAGCCGCTGGCTTTTTGCGCGAAACATTGTCAAATCCCAGACCGGTGAGTGCAACCAATAACAACAGGATGGTCTGGGCGAAAAAAACATAGCCAATATAGCCACCTGCCCAGTTGAGCTCGGCATAATGTTGTATAAAAAATGCATACCCTACAAACGCCCAGACAGGCGCGATCAAAAGACAAACTAATCGGGAGTAATTTTTGAATGCCAGCCAAACAGCTGTCACCCCTAGCATCAGTGTCAGCAGATGCAGTGGCCAGAAACTTTCACTCATGCGTTCAAGCAAGCGAAAATAGATATCGGCAGTAAAGGGAATAAAATCGTGAAGATCGTAGCTGGTCCAGCTGTTCATAGCGCCTCGATATAACGCGCCATCTTTTGTCTGGTGCTGGCCGAAGGCATCGGGTCAAGACCGGCACGCATATTTTCACGAAGATGCTCTACCTTGCTTGTCGCGGGAATGGCGCAGGTCATGGCCGGGTGACTGACAATAAACTTCAACAGAAACTCTGCCCAGGTCGTCGAGCCACATTCCGCCTCTGCCCATTCGGGCAGTGGCGCGTCACGGCGCTTCAAACCCTGAATCAGACTGCCGCCATTAAAGGGTCGGTTGGCGATCACCGCAATGCCTTTTTCTTCTGCCAAAGGCAGCAGCCGTTTTTCTGCCTTACGCTGGGCTATATTGTAGGTAAGCTGAATAAAGTCGATGTCTTCAGAAGCCATGATCTGTTCGAACTCTGTGTGACGACGACCATGCGATGTGGTAATGCCGATATGGCCAATTCTGCCTTCAGCTTTCATTTCACGCAGCGCCGCCAGGTGTTCCCGCCAGTCTGTCAGATTATGAACTTGCACCAGATCGAAATAACCGACCTGCCAGCGTGCTTTCAAATCAGCAACCTGTTCGTGAGCTGAACCACCGGCCGGGCTCCAGACTTTTTCGGCTGAGAACAAACTGTCAGGAATACCAAGCTGCTGCAATGCATGGCCCATTACATCCGGTGCAGAACCATACATCGGCGAAGAATCAATCATGCCACCGCCAAGCTCAAAAAAAGTTCTTACCACTTCGGCCCGGGCATCGAGCAACTTTGAATCACTGCCGACATTAAAAGTACGCCAGGTGCCCATACCAATGACCGGCAGCTTTTTATCACCCGAATAGCGTTTTTGAAGCAGCTCATTGCCGGCAGCAAAAATCGGCATGGGAGGCAATATGGAAACGGCCAGACCGGCACCGATCAACTTGAGACTCTGTCTGCGAGTGAAGCGTTTGTTCATGGTAAGCGCTCCTTAGAATTCAATTAAGCTGGTCAAAGATGGACAGTTTTCACTTTAATCATAGGAAAGAGGACAAGCGTCTTGGTAAAAAGTTGATTCACAATCTATTTGGCGGACAGCTGATATTGCTTAATTATTTAATATGAGTTGTTTTGTCTCAGCGAGATGCTTGTACAGAGAATCAAGTAATTTTTTGAATTCTGTCGACTGTTCTGCTAATGCCGTATTGTTGATTAGTTCAGCCAGCACTTCATCTTTTTTAAGACATTTATCTAAAATCGCCTGGGTGGAATCAGCAGAAAACAAATTGGTCATCCTGCCACCAAGCTCATCAACCCATTCTTTATCGGAATCGGGTGTCGCTGGAAGTTCATGCAACTGTTTAACGACTTTTCGAAACGACTCTATATACGACTCCCGTTGTTTGGCAATGTCAAAAAGCGGATGATTCACATTTTCTTCCGTTAATAACTCACCCATTGCCCGGTAAAAGTCGGCTGTTTCGATGATTAATTTTAAAATCTCCAGAGCATCGGCCTGGTCATCAGTACGTATTATCAACATATCAAACTGTTCCTGAGGTGGCTGTTGGCATATCGCCAACAATGGCTTCGATGGCTTTAGGGATAACGTCAAATTCTGCGGGCGTTGTTGTTTTAGCTTCACCATCGGCTTCCAACGCTTTTGGTTTAGTGGTCTGAATACTGAACTTTTCAGCGGTTTTACGGACTATGCGGTCAGTCGTATGCAAATCACCGTTACGTAATTGAGGTCCGAGCAACAAAAGCTGCCACCATCGTTGTGGCTTGATAAAAAACAAATTCAGCTGTCCATCCAGCAACGTTGATCGTTGATCAACGATATTCCCGCCACCATAAAACCGACCATTGCCTATTGCCAGATGAATGGCCTTGGTGGAGCACTGCCAGTCATCTGCTTTGATGTGAACTTTAAAGCTTTTGTTACGCTTAATTGCTCTTAAAAATGCGCCAAGATACGCGAACACACCAAAGAACTTCTTGCTATCCGAGGTAAGCTCGCGTGTTACATCAACCCCTAAACCTACGTGAGCCACATTAATAAAAGCCTGTTTATTGACTTTACCTAAACTGATGCGTTCGCGCCTGCCATCAACGATGACCTGTGCAGCGGATAACAGATCCTCCGGGACACCAATGGATCGGGCAAGATCATTTGCCGTTCCCATTGGGAAAATAGCCAATGTGCGTTGACAGGTATAGATAGCATCCAAAGCGGAGCTGATGGTTCCATCACCACCGGCCAGAATAATGATTCCGTCTTCTCGTTCATACGCTTCAATGAGCGAAATCAAATGGGCTTCGCTTTCAGACTCATAAACGCAGACCTCAATGCCTGAGGCTTCAAGCAATTGTACGGCCTCTTCCAATGCCTCAGCTTGCCCATTTCGGCTATGCGGATTAATAATTAACAATGCGTGCTGCAAGTATTTTTCTCTTGTTAAGAGCTTAGCTTAATACGACGATAAAACGCTGTCAGAAAACAATAAGTACCATATGGAATTAGCGACAGCATTAATCGAGATTAACAAGGTATCAAAGGGGAGCGTGTAATCAGCTTGGATGGCCCCTTGATTTTCATTGATTTGAATTTTTATTCTTGACCTAGATATCACTGATACTCAAGTATTACTACTTGATGATCGGTTAGTAGCTGATCAATGGAGACATCAGAAAGGGATATTTTGATAGTTGCATCTTTTTTGAAGGTACCTGTGCCAATTGTGTATGGATGATCCTGTAAATATGCAGATATAACTTTAATATCAAATTCTTCATTAGTTTTTAAATTTATTTCAATGTAATAATCGTTAGAAACATAGGAACGACTATTTTCATCTTCCAACCTTTTAACAAAATCTTCTTTCGCAGCCATACCCATTAAAGTGAATTCATTGCTTACAAGATTCAAATCAGTAACAGGCGAGCGAGAGTCTTTTATAATTGCAACGGGTATTTTGAAATGAGCCCATGTGTCCATTTTTTGAGTAAAACATTCAACGTATTCTGCACCTTTAAACAATTGCGGTGTTTTTGCTTTAGCGTTGACTAATGAATCAGATTCTCTGCGTGAATCTTCATAATCATTGCAGGATGGTATTTCAAGATACAAGCTGGCTGTTAAATTTTCGGGGGTTTCATTTCTGAGCTGATCGGTTGAAACATCAATAACGGTGTCTACTTTGCATGCCGAAAGGATTAAAAAAATAGGTAATAAAATCGTTTTTTTCATTGTGTCGTTTTCCTTCCCAAAGTTTTTAAATTTAAGGTCAGATTAACACTATGTTTTCACTGCTTCATTCTGTTTGAATAAATTTGATTTCATAATCAAGCTGGCTGACACCTTGATTTCCCCTTGATTTCCCTTGATTTTGCATAATCAAGCTGGCTGACACCTTGATTTTCACGTTAGTTTTTGCTCTGCTCCTAAATATCTCTGGTGGCAACTATGGAAATAATGTTTTGATACATGGCTTAGCGTCCATAATCCGTGAGGCCTACGCAAAGACTTTACGCCCGGCTATAACGTTACAGCAAGCATTTAACAGATTTTATTGTTGGGTAAGGTTTAATACCGTTCACCAGCCTGCTATCGAAACAAGTCGGCATGGGTGCCTATTCTGGCCAGCTTGAGCGAGGTATTGTCGAGTTTATAAATTAAAACCAAGTCAGGTTTTATGTGGCAGTCTCTATAATTTTGCCAATTGCCAGACAGTGGGTGATCAACATACTTTTCCGGGAGCGTTTCGCCGAGTTGTAGTTGTTTAATGACGTGGCCGACCTCAATTACATCGGCAATTGGCCGTTTCACTATTTTCTTAAAGTCTTTTTTAAACTGGGTCGAGTACTCAAGTTTAAGCATTATCCAATTTACCAATGTTCAGTTCCTTGAACAGTGTTTCAATATCGCTGGCAGAATTTGCCTTGCCCGTCTCTAACTCGGCGATAGCTGCGGCTGTTGTTGCATTAGGCTGTTTCATTCTCAGCTCAAACGGTATACCGCCATAATTGATTACCGCCTTGGCAAAAAGCTTTATGGCTTGAGATGGGCTAAGTCCCATATCCTCGCAAACGTTCGTAAAAGCTAACTTGGTCTCGTGGTCAATTCGGGTACTCAGCATTTCTGTTTTCATATCATCACCATTTGTATAACTATGTATTACATAGCCTGAAAAATTGTATCAAATGTATGAAGTAAGTCCAAGCTGAGC
Source organism: Methylophaga sp. UBA1464 (assembly GCF_002325665.1). Lineage (NCBI taxonomy): Bacteria > Pseudomonadati > Pseudomonadota > Gammaproteobacteria > Thiotrichales > Piscirickettsiaceae > Methylophaga > Methylophaga sp. UBA1464. Next base: position 63,545 of record NZ_DCSO01000077.1, on the reverse strand, counting down.
TACCATTTGGATCGTGCAAAACGGGTTACCTGTCGGCAGCATTTAAAGATGATTCGATATAATCTCTTTGCACAATCGCTCAGTATTTAGCTGTGTGATTTACTGACTTAATCATGTCGATATGCGGTAGACCATCTTCATCATACGGTTCTCCAGAAGCATGAAAACCAAGTGATGTATAGAACTGTTGTAAGTAAACCTGTGCTGAGATTTTGATGTCATTGTCTGGAAATTTGAGTTCAATGAATTTGATAGCTTCTTCCATCAGTGCTCTACCGATTCCTTGCGCCCTGAATTTTTTAACGCTCATCACGCGGCCAATCGACGGCTGGTTGCTTTTAATTCCCGGCTCAATAACTCTGGCGTAAGCGGCCAGTTCACCATTTACCAGGGCAGATAGATGCCAGGCGTGAACGTCCAAATCATCGGTTTCCTGATAGGGACAATGTTGCTCGACAACAAAAACCGATTCACGCGCTTTGATGATCTCGTAAAGCTCGATGGTAGTTAAAGATTCCAAACGAGACCATTTAAACTCGAGCTTCATGTCATTTTTGCTCCCAGGCGCTGTTGATGAACTTTATTCCTGATAACGTCGCTACAGCAAGCAGTTATGAATTTGCCTGTCGAGTGACAATAGTATTCAGGCTAATTTCTTAGTTTTCCTGCTCAATTCCAATGGTTACAGGTGTTTCGCCTGCCTTAACCGGCGGGGTGTCGTTAATCATCAATACAGTTCCGCTTACGGGTGCGGTTAACTCGGCGACGATATTGCCAAAATAATCTCTGATATCTCCGACGATGGTGCCCTTTTCTACGGCACTGCCGATTTCAACGCGTGGGGTGAATAAACCATCGGCCGGGCTGGCAACGGATTTGAGTTTGTCATAGATGATCGGATCTGAATGCGGCATTGGTTTGCCGGGCAGCATTTCCAGAAAGTACAGCGCATTTCGCGACAGCGTTAGCGTGTCTTCAACTGATGCTTCATCACGTTGACCAAGATGACCTATTTCAGTGGTGAGGCCGGGTTTGCCGCGTGTCATGGCGGTATTCGGATAGGAAATCGAATTGGCCGGATCGCGTGGACGTTCGCCATACATTACGATATGTTGCATACCGATGGCTTTGGCGAATTCAAAGGTCAGATCGTCCAGTTGTTGATCACCGACAAACGGTGAATAGACGTGTGGCCATAACTGCTGATTCCAGCTGCCGGAATGCATATCAATCAGAAAATCGATGCGGCTGATAAATTCACGGGTAAAAAACTCGGCCAGTTGTTCGGTGGGGGTACCGTTTTTATCACCGGGAAATTCGCGATTAAGATTTTTATTATCGGCAGGATGCAAAGCAACCCGGCGGGCATGAAACCCCGGCAAGTTAGCCAGATGCACCATTATTAACGTGCCTTTTAATTGTTTTGCATCGACCTCTTCGCGCAGACGTTGCAAAGCCAAAATGGCTGGAAACTCATCCCCGTGCACTCCGGCTGTGAGTAATAACACCGGCCCGGGTTGTGTGCCATGTATCACGGTGACGGGCACTTTAATATCATGTTCTTCGGCGATATAAGAATGTGATTGCCCTGCTTCGGTCTTCACTTTGGCAAGTTCGAAGGGAGCTTGAGCAAATGCCGAACTACTGGCTAAAAGCCATAACACCAACATCCATTGTTTTACAAAGAAATGGCTTCGCTTATTGTTATTCATGTCGGTTCATGTTTCCTGAAGTTTAAAAAATCGTTGGGCTTTAAAGCATCCATTAAATTTATAGCATTGCTGTCAATAGGTGTTGTTTTACAAAGGCTGAAATTATTGAACTACAAAGCTGGTTGTACTTATCAAACAGTGGCGATTCGATTACCAGGGAGAAGCGCTGTGGATGAATTTTTCCCCTTTAATTAAAAAGCATACCGCTATACAATGTGAATGTTAATTATTATCATTTAGCATTAGATTTTAGCAATTCACAGAGTGTTATCTCTCAGTGATGCATTTCGTTTTTCAGACAGGTCCGTTTTCATGCCAAATTTTTCCTCTCCCGCCTGGCCAGTTGCCAGCCGGATTTTTGCCAGTCTGGTGGGCGGCTATCTGTTCACCTGGGGCCTGATTGCCATCACTATTGCGGCTTTGATTCCGTTGGGTGTGGAATTTCATGATGTTGAAATGGGCATGTTGATGCTGGGCTTACTGGTCTATCTCAGTCTGTTTTTATGGGGAATGGCAACAGATAAGTTAATTCGGTTATGGCTGATTCTGTTTGGGGGTGGTGTGGTAATGACCGTGCTGGCCAGTGTTGTGCAACAGTCATTTTTACAAGGAATTTAAACCATGTTCAGTAGCTTTCGACAATCAATGGCCTGGCTGCATACCTGGTTTGGTCTGACCCTGGGTTTTATTCTGATGGTGGTGTTCTTTTTTGGCAGCCTGTCCGTTTTTGATCGTGAAATTGATCGCTGGTCAATACCGGAAAGCCGTTTTGAACCACAGGTGATGCCATCCTTTGATGAGATGTTGCTGCCGATTTTGCGTTCGGTTGAACCCAATGAGCAGGATTACAACACCAACATGCCGCTGCTGCATGATTTGAGTCAGGGGCCGATGACTCCTCGTACAGAATTACCAGCCGATGAATTCTGGGCTTACACCACGCATCGTGATCCGGTGCTGATTATGGGTGTTGGCTTTCTGGTGCCGCAGCCACTCGACCCTGAAGGTCATAATCATATTCATGGCAATATCACCATTGATCCACGTACTGGTAAGGCGTTCCCAGATGACCAGCTGAAAATCGGCAGCAAGTTTTTCTATCCGATGCATTACAGCCTGAACTGGAACTGGAATCACATTGGCATTTATATCGTCGGTATTGCCGCCTTTATTATGATGGCGGCTTTAGTCAGTGGGGTGATTATTCATCGTAAGCGTTTCCGTGAGTTTTTTACCTTCCGTCCAGACAAACAAACGCAGCGCAGTGTGCTGGATTTGCATAATCTCACCGGCATGGTGGCATTGCCGTTTCATTTCTTTTTTACCTTTACCGGTCTGGTGATCTTTGCCAGCTTTTTCTACTTTCCGGTGACACATACTCAGCTGGAGCCCTTACATGATTACCATGAAATGGTTGAGGCCAGCGAAACCGGTTTACCGCATGACCGTGCCGGGGTGGCCTCTGAGATAGCTTCTGTGGATGCCATGGTGGCGCATGCCAAACAACGCTGGGCTGAGAAAGAGATGCCGGGTGAAGTCGGCTTTTTGAAAATCACGCATGTGGATGATGCCAACAGCTTTGTCAGTATTTATCGTGCCGGTAGTGATCGGGTTGCTCTGGTAGGTGAAGGCATGCACTTTAATGCCAGTACCGGTGAGTTAATTCGTGAAGAACCACCCCGCTCTGCGGTTTCTGAAATCAACGAATTTCTGACCGGACTGCATTTACAGCATTTTGAACATTGGCTGCTGCGTTGGTTGTATGTATTTGGCGGATTGGTCGGAGCCATCTGTATTGCTACCGGCTTTATCTTCTTTGTCGAAAAACGTAAACGTCAGCATACATTGCAGGGCAGCTCCGGCAGTCAGATAGTTGATGCACTGGCTGTCACGACTGTGACTGGCATGTTGGTGGCTACCGTCAGCATGTTGGTGGCAAACCGCTTATTACCCGCTGAAATGATCGG
>NZ_DCSO01000077.1:57107-59745 GCF_002325665.1 Methylophaga sp. UBA1464 | reverse complement strand
GGGGAAGCTGGAGTGTGATGTTACTGCACGCCTTCTGGCGCAGTTCTGCGATTCGCCATCTGCACATTTCACCCGCCTGGCGTGAACAAAGCATTTTATTTGCTGTGCTTGCCGTTGCTGCCGTGATCCTTAATTGGGTGACGACAGGCGATCATTTATTGGAAACAGCATTTCATTACTGGCCGGTTGCCGGGGTGGATTTAAGCTTGCTGGTCAGCAGTGCTGTCGCGATTTATGCCGCAAGATTCCTGAAAAAACGTGAGAATGTTGCTGTGAATAAAGCCATTGAATTTTCAGCACAAAAACTGGAGACCAGCCGTGGTTGAAGTCATTTGTTGGTTAGCCGCCATTTTTATCACTCTATTGGGTATGGCTTGTCTTTCTCTCAGCCTGCCCAATCACTGGCGTCAGGTGGTTGGTAACGAAACCAGTCTGCCCTCTTCAGTCGAACAACTTCGTTTACGTATTGTGGGTTATTGCAGTCTGGTTGCCGGTTTACTACTTTGTCTGGCCGCCGACCATCCCACTATGGCGGTATTAGTCTGGGTAATGCTGCTTAGCCTGGCTGGAAAAGGCATTGCCAGCATACTGACCTGGCGTCAGCATTGGCTTAAACCATTGTTGTTGATGTTCAGCCGAAACGGGCTCAACTAAGGTTCGGCCTAATCAACGGATTCACGGCTTTTCTCAAACAGATTGGTTTGACAATAATGAATGACGATTATTGATAACCCCAGCAGAAGAATCGCAACGGTAACACCCAGAATTCGCCAGGTATCAATGTTTTTCATATCCAGAATCAGGTAACGCGCTAAAGCCACAATGGCGATATATAATGGAAACTTGATGGGTAACTCACCTGACTTGTAATAAACCGCCACCATGGTCAGCACTTCCAGATAGATAAACAGCAACAATAAATCGGTCAGTAAGACGGTACCGTTTTCAAACATAAAATTGATTTCAATTCCCACGGCCACCAGCGTGGCGATGGCAACGATGATCAGCCCGATATCCTGAGCAATTGCCAGAGAATGATTCACCACAGCTTTGATTTTTTCTGACATGCAGACTACCCCAATAAATTTTGCAGAGCAGATAGTATCAGCCAATTATGTCAGTAAAGTTGTCTGCAATTCCAAAAATGACGTTTGAAGTGGACTGTGAGACAAGCTGTCTGTTCAGGGGTTAACCTGCCAATTTGATAACAACGGCCAGCCTTCGATTTCACTGCCCAGTTCAGTAAGCCACTGCCCTATGACTTGATTGGAGTTATTCAAAACACTGTATGTCATCGGGTAATGTACAAATTCGAGGTCAAAATCTTGTCGATAGATCCGTGATGCCTGGTTTTGCTGATAAACAGTGTCGAGTTTCTGCTGTAAAGCATCGACTGCTGAGGCTTCTGCTTCAAGTGAAACAATAGTTAACACCGCTATTTTGACTTGCTCATGGATGTTTTCAGGCGTTGCCGGTCCCGAGAGTTGTTTACGACCTAACGCCGCCTTGGTTGGCACGAAGATGGCTCTGACACCCGAAAATATACCGGTTTTACCCTCAGCATAATAGCGCCAGTCGCCGTAGGAATAACGTGCCAGATCACCCTGTTTATCTTCAATGATCAAACTGGAGTGTTGCCCATGATCAAGTACAAACACGGCTCGTGGAATTTCCGGGGATTTAGGTGGCGTGATCCGGCCGGAGCAACCGCTTAATATCAGTATGATAGGAATGATTAAGCTCAGCCACCACATTCTGATATAAGTTGCTTTCATTAGATTATTTAATTTTGCTGATCCCGAAACAACGTAGCAGACAGCGTTCGTAGAAGGATTCAGGCAATCCGCGTTTCATACGGAACAGAAAGTATTTTTCAAAGGCGATTTTCGCTATTTGCACCCAACGGCCTTTTTTCATCCAGGCCAGATTGCGTGGTGGAATTTGTGGTAAGGCAACAAACGCGGCACCGGTATGCCCCATATCGGCCAGACACACCGCATTCAAACTGGCCCGTGTTTCAATTGGACGCTCTTCTAAGGCAGCCTGAATATTGGCTACGGCAGCTTTCGCCATACTTTCAATCATATAGCCGGTTTTGGGTACGCCCACCGGTAAAGCTGTCGCTTCAACTGGTGGAATCGCCACACAGACACCGACACCATAGATATTCGGGTAAGCAGGATTACGCTGAAATTCATCGACTTTCAGAAAGCCTCGTGGGTTGACCAAATCCTCACTCAGATTTGCAACACAGTCGACACCCTTAAATGCTGGAATTAACATACTGTAATCAAACGCCAGTTGATGGGTTTTGATGGTCTCAGCATTATCATCCACCTGCTCGACCAGCATTTTGCCTTTGCTGATGGACTTAACCCGGGCATTGGTGATCCACTTGATATCGTTTTTACGAAATTCGGATTCAAACAGTCCTTTGGAATCACCAACTCCCCCCAAGCCCATGTGGCCGATATAAGGCTCCGGCGTGACAAATGTCATCGGTACCCGATCCCGTACTTTGGCTTTGCGTAATGCCCGGTTCATGATGAAGGCAAATTCGTAGGCGGGACCAAAACAGGAAGCCCCTTGCACTGCACCCACGACAATTGGACCAGGATTTTTCAATAAATGACGCCAG
>NZ_DCSO01000077.1:56379-57034 GCF_002325665.1 Methylophaga sp. UBA1464 | reverse complement strand
TGACGCCAGGCATGATAGCTGTCTTCAGCATGGCTCACCGTGCAGATGGAATGGGTATGGGCTTGCGGACCAAAACCTTCGATTTCATCAAAGGCCAGTTTGGGACCGGTAGCAATAATCAGATAGTCGTAATTGAGAATGGTGTTATCACCCAGCAAAACCTGATTAGTGGCGGGGTTGATTTTGGTGGCGCCAGAGTCGTAGAAATCGATGTTTTTACTGGATAACACGGATACCAGTTCAAAGCTGATATCAGCACGCTTTCGCCAGCCCACGGCTACCCAGGGATTGCTGGGTACAAAGTGAAAAATCGGTGTATTGGATACCACGCTGATATGGTGTGTTTTGTCTAAAGCTGCCCGGCATTCATAAGCAGCCGGTAAACCACCGGTACTCGCACCGATAATGACAATATGCGCCATGTTTATTCCAGGTTAATGCAAAGTATCTGAATCATTCTGGATATTCAGCGGGTCACTGAATAACCCCGCCACATCCACCGGATCAAACTGATAATGCGTGTTACAGAACTCACAGGCCAGTTCGACAAAGCCACGTTCGGCAATGATATCTTCTGCTTCCTGTCGCCCCAGCAGCTTGATAGTATCAGCCACCCGTTGACGTGAACAGGTACAGGCAAATTCCAGCATGGTTG
>NZ_DCSO01000077.1:55943-56262 GCF_002325665.1 Methylophaga sp. UBA1464 | reverse complement strand
AATAAACGCACCATTTCTTCATGAAATAATCGATATAACAAGGAGACTGCATCCAGATTCAACAGTTCTTCATTCGTGACTGTTTCGGCCAGAAAATTGATTCGGGTCCAGTTCTCATCATGTTGTTCGGGATCCTGCTCGGGTAATTGCTGAAGCATCAAACCGCCGGCAGTGTGTTCATCTGTGGCTAACCAGATACGGGTTTTTAATTGCTCGGATTGAGCAAAATATACTTCCAGCATTTCCGCAATCGTTTCGCCCTGCACACTGACAATACCTTGGTAGGGTTGCTTGGCTTCTACATTTTCAATGGTAATCA
>NZ_DCSO01000077.1:47903-55873 GCF_002325665.1 Methylophaga sp. UBA1464 | reverse complement strand
GCTACATTTTCAATGGTAATCGCCAGATTCCCCTCACCTAACAACTCCTGCATGGTGGCGTCATCAGCAATTTCCCCCTCCCAGTTCGCCAGACCTCGTAAAGTATGGTCACTGGTACATTCAACCATAAGCAGCGAAACTGGACCATCAGAACGGCATTGCAACACCAGTCGACCCGACATTTTGACGGTTTCAGCCAGTAATGCCGCAGCAGAGAGCATTTGCCCCAGCAAGGAAGCCACTGCCGGTGGGTATTCGCGCTGAACTTTAACGATCTGCCAGGTTTGCTTGAGTTGCACCCATTCCCCACGAATAGCGGCATTATCAAAAATAAAACGTTGTAAATGATCTGCCTGAATGGCGTCGTCTTGCATGATGATTCCTCATACTGCATCTAGCGGGTGGTTATGTGGCAAATAAAAATACCGGGGATTAACCGGCATTTTAACGTATCTGATAACAAGTGGGGCTTATGGTGAAGAAGATCAAGCCATAAATGCTTAAAGCAGGAATCTGCTTTAAGCATCTGCATTCAGCGTTTTTTAGCAGCTAGAAATTCTCTTAGTGTCACTGGCAGATGGGCCTGAATGCTCTCACTGATTTGTTGTTCATGTTTCTGCCACAAAACACCCAGATAAATCAGCCCAAGACCGATAGCGGTCAGTGCAATAGGAAACAGCAGACTGTCCTTGAAAACCACATTGGCAAGATGCCCAAGGTAAAAGGCCGAGCCCAGTGCACCGAATACCACAAATACCCGCTGTGATATCACTACACCAATACCAATCATCAACAGATTAATACTGAAATAGATGAATTTAGCCAACTCACTATCAGAGTATTGTGAGGTCATACCGCCCCAGAACGCTATCACACCAAACAGATATAACCAGAAAGCATAATCACCTGATTTGTAACCCCGCATATCTACCCAGAACGCAAACAGTGTCATCGCCAGACCAAAGTACATCGACACCAAAGCACGCAGTTCAAAGTTGGCATAGCCACCAACCATCATGGCGGCAATATCCATCGACAGATACCATAGTGTCACGGCAATTGGCATCAGTAAAAATGGATAACGGTAGCGATAAAAAATCATTGCGCCCACAATCAATGTACCCAATTCCATATATAACCAATGCCACTGGATATAACGATGGTAATCACGATAAACACTCTCATCCGGCCACCAGCCCATCCCCTGCTGTAAGCCATAAAAAGCCAGAGGTGTCAGTGCCACCACAAAGGTCGCACAAATCCCGGCAGGAATGGCATAACCTTTTGTTTGAAAACGATTAGCCAGTTTGAGTCCCACACCGGCATACGCCAGACTGATAAAGAATATCCCCCAGCCACCAAAGCTTTCCCAGCCCAGGGTCATAAACAGGGTCATCGCCCCAATGGCAATCAAGCCGCCCATATAATAAAGCACATGGGTAAAGTCAAAACTGGGACCAGACGATGGTTGGGATTTAAAAAATTCGAATAGCTTTTCTGCCTGATCCTGGGAGATAAGCTGTTGTTTAACAGCTGAATCAAGCTGTTTTTTAGTGATATTCATCAGCGCTGTCCTTCGCGATGGTTAGAGTGTTTTTTTTCGAGGAATTAGATTGTGATTCGATCGTGGGGTTTTGGCAAGTGTGATGAAAACAGGGGTGGATTGTTGGGTTACATGCTTCAACCCAACCTACCATGAACAAATGTTTTTAGAGCCGAAAATTAGGCTTTAAGTTTAAGCAGTCAGGGGAAGATATGATGAAAAAGCCCATTACTCGTACAACTCAGAGTAATGGGCTGATTTCAGATTAAGCGCGTTGCAATAGCATTGCGTTCAGTTTTTTCACGAAGCTGGCCGGATCTTCCAGTTGTCCGCCTTCGGCCAATAAGGCCTGGTCAAACAGGATTGAAGTCCAGTCACCGAATTGTTCGTCGTTCTGTTCATCTTTCAGTTTGGCGACCATTGGATGTTCCGGATTGAGTTCCAGAATCGGTTTGCTGGCAGAGACCTGTTGGCCAGCCGCTTTCAGCATACGTTCCAGATTACCGCTCATATCGTAATGATCGGCTACCAGACAGGCGGGTGAATCGGTCAGACGATGAGTGATACGTACATCTTTGACTTTATCATCCAGTGTTTTCTTGACCCGCTCAACCAGATCTTCGAAGTTTTTCTCAACTTCTTCGTGGGCTTTTTTCTCTTCCTCGTCTTCCAGCTCACCCAGATCCAGATCGCCTTTAGCAACCGATTGCAGGTGTTTGCCATCAAAGTCGGTCAAAGAATTGACCAGCCATTCATCGACACGATCCGTCAGCAACAGGACTTCAATACCTTTCTTACGGAACACTTCCAGATGCGGGCTGTTTTTCGCCGCCGCATAGCTTTCGGCAGTGATGTAATAGATTTTGTCCTGCTTGTCTTTCATCCGGCTGACATAGTCTTCCAGGGAAACAGTTTGCTCGTCATTGCCGGATTCGGTGCTGGCAAAACGCAGTAATTTCGCCAACGTTTCTTTGTTGGCAAAGTCTTCGCCCGGACCTTCTTTGATCACCTGACCGAATTCTTTCCAGAATTCAGCATATTGTTCCGGTTCGTTATTCGCCATTTTGTTCAGTTCAGAGAGAATTTTCTTCACTGAAGCGGCACGAATAGTGTCGATGACTTTGCTGCTTTGCAGAATTTCACGCGATACGTTTAATGGCAGATCGTTGGTATCAATCACTCCGCGAATAAAACGCAGATAGCGAGGCATCAGCTGTTCGCTGTCTTCCATGATGAAGACACGTTTTACATACAGCTTGATGCCGTGCATGCGGTCACGATCCCACAGATCAAAAGGTGCTTTGGATGGGATATACAGTAGTGAAGTGTATTCGGTATTACCTTCGACTTTATTATGGCTCCAGCTCATTGGATCCTGGAAGTCGTGGGCGATTTGTTTGTAGAACTCTTTGTACTGCTCTTCAGTAATGTCGTTTTTAGACAACGTCCATAATGCCGTGGCTTTATTGACGGTTTCATCTTCGATAATGCTTTCATCGATGTTGCCTTCTTCATCAGGCACAGGCTCTTTCAACATAACGATTGGCAGATTGATGTGATCGGAATATTTACGAATCACGTTACGCAGACGCCAGCCATTAAGAAACTCGTCTTCACCTTCACGCAGGTGCAGCGTCACTTCCGTTCCACGTGTCGGCTTTTCAATGGTTTCAATATTAAACTCACCTTCTCCGGCTGACTCCCACATCACACCATGTTCTTTGGTGGTGCCGGCACAGCGGGCTTTCAGTGTCACCTTATCAGCAACAATAAATGCGGAATAAAAACCCACACCAAACTGGCCAATCAACTGTGAATCTTTGGCTTGATCACCGGTTAACTGTCCGAAAAATGCTTTGGTACCGCTACGGGCAATGGTACCGATATTGTCGATAACTTCCTGACGGGTCATGCCAATACCATTATCACTGATGGTGATGGTACGGGCTTCTTTATCAAAAGCGACGCGAATATTCAGATCGCCATCTTCTTCATATAAAGCATCATCGGACAAGGCTTCAAAACGCAACTTGTCCGCGGCATCGGCCGCATTGGAAATCAGCTCACGCAGAAAGATCTCTTTGTTGCTGTAAAGCGAATGAATCATCAGGTTGAGAAGTTGTTTAACTTCTGTCTGGAAACCCATTGTTTCCTTATGTGCATCAACGCCCATTTCTGTGTTGCCTCCATCTGGCTGTTTTAACGATAGCTCACAGATGGGGTTAGCAGGATTGGATATCAAGAGTACGACATAGCAAAAATCGTAAAAATTTGAGAATTCAGGCATTTAAACGCATTTAAGCTTCGATTTAACGTTAATGTGTTAGCCTGTTTTCGGCCATGATGCCCACCCAATTCCAGAAAAAAATGAAAAGGATAGACACCATGCGTAAACTCACTTTGAGCTTGTTATTGGCTTTCGGCTTCACAGCCCATGCCAATGAAAGCAAAGTCGATATCGAAGAACAATCGGTTCTGGGCCATGAGGAAATCGTTACATTATTTCCTGGCGAAATCCAGACCAAAGCACGGATTGATACGGGAGCTGCAACAAACTCAATGTATGCCGTTAATACCCGGGTTTTCGAAGAAAACGGGGAGGAACGGATCCGTTTCACATTTATAGATCACGAAGATAATGAACATATCCTGACACGCCCAATCGTGGATAAAGTGACTATCAAACAGGCCAGCGGCAAACAAACCCGTTATGTTGTAGAGATGGGCTTATGTGTAGGTAATCATTATGAAGAAAGCCGCTTTACGCTGGCTGACCGCAGTCGTATGACGTTCCCGATTCTGGTCGGACGCAACTTCCTGGAAAATTCCTTATTAGTGAGTTCATCGGAAAAAATGGTTGCATCCCCGGAATGTGAAGTGAAACTGGCAAAAAAAGATCCGGAAGAACTTCCCGAGGTACAACCTTGATTCTCTGATCGCTATTACATAAGCCACATTACATAACGTCGGTTCATCGTTGAACCGGCGTTTTTTTGGTTACGATTCAATGGACTTAATATAGGTCATATTTTCTACCCAAAAGAGATGTTACTGTATTGCTTTAAGCTTTTTTCAGAGATGGAATGTCCAAACAATCACTTAGAATCCTGACTTATAACCTGCACAAAGGCTTTAATACCGGCAATCGGCAGTTCATCCTGCATGAAATGCGGGAAGCCCTGCGAAAAGCGGATGCCGATATTATGCTGTTGCAGGAAATTCAGGGTGAACACATAGGTCATCAGCAGAAACATCAGCATTGGCCGGATTGTCCTCACTGTGACTTTATTGCTGAAGATATGTGGCCGCATTTTGCCTATGCCAAAAATGCGGTGTATAGCGTGGGGCATCATGGCAATGCCATTCTCAGTAAATATGCCCTGCAAAGCTGGGAAAATATCAATGTTTCTCCGTATTCCTGGGCCAGCCGTAGTTTGTTGCACGGCGTCATTCATATTCCCGATACCCAAAATGAACTTCATATCGTCTGTCTGCATCTTGGTCTGACTGGAACCGAACGTAAACGCCAGCTGCAAACGCTGTGTGAACGTATTGATGAGCATGTTCCCCATAATGCGCCACTGATTGTTGCCGGTGATTTTAATGACTGGAATGGTCAGGCGGAAAAACACTTCACTCAACGCCTTGATTTGAAAGAAGCCTTTCGGACTCTGCACAAAAGACATGCCCGTACATGGCCGTCATGGATGCCGATTTTTAAAATGGATCGTATTTATTATCGTGGCCTTGAGCCCACTTTTTGCGAATGCCCTCCCCACTCCTCCTGGAAAATGTTATCAGACCATGCGCCGCTCATTGCAGCGTTTGAGTTTTAAAAACAAGCCCTATCAAATTTCCTCTATTGAATATTTTTTCGGAGATATCTGGTTAGATCGTTACAATAGGCTTCTTGCCTAAGGTCTAATTTCAAGGAGTGCTTGTGCCTGACATAGTTGTCATGTTTTTCTTGTTAGGTTTAGTCGGTGGTCTGGTTAAATCCGATCTGGCTATTCCCAAAGCGGCTTACGATGTTTTAAGTCTGCTTTTAATGCTGACCATTGGTCTCAAGGGTGGTATGGCCTTACATGGCAATATGGGCTGGGGCCTGCTACCAGAACTGCTATCAGTTGCCTTGTTAGGTTTTTTGATACCGCTGATTTTATTTCCCCTGCTGTGGAAAGTGGTGCGTTTGAACCTGGCAGACAGTGCCAGTTTTGCTGCACATTATGGTTCGGTCAGTGCCGGTACCTTTGCTGTTGCACTCGCTTATGCCGAGAGCAATCAAATGATTATCGGTGGTCAGGTCACCCTTTATCTGGTGTTACTGGAATTACCCGCTATTGTTATCGGTTTAATGCTGTACAGGCATTTTAGTGGTGTTAAACAAGCCTCATCCGGTGGCATGCTGAGCATATTGCACGAGTCTTTAACCAATAGAGGCGTGATTTTGCTGGTTGGGGGCGTGATAATCGGCTGGATGTACGGTCCGAGGCAAGGGGCTGGGGTGACCGATCTATACACCGGTGCATTTATGGGCGTACTGGCCCTGTTCCTCCTGGAAATGGGAATTGTCGCCGCAGAAGCGTTGAGCAAATTATCCCGCGATAAAATTCCGGTGGTGATTTTTGCCATCGTCGCTCCGACCATTCTGGCCCTGGCAGGATTGTTCACCGGTAAATTGCTTGGCCTGCCTAATGGCTCTGTATTAATTCTGGCAAGTTTGACAGCCAGTGCTTCCTATATTGCCGCGCCAGTGGCTGTTCGCTCGGCCATTCCACAAGCGGATATTGGATTAGCCATGCTGGCAGCACTGGGGCTGACTTTCCCTTTTAATGTCATCATCGGTATTCCGCTGTATCACAGCCTGATTGGTTAAATATCCTTCCATACCCGGCACGATGGCCTGTTGATCTCTCAGAACCGCTTCGGCGTTTGTGGCGATGAAAGATCAACAGGCCATCGTCAATCTGCGCATCTCTCAACATTTTCATGCGGTTCGACAATTGCATGTGTCTTTAAACAATCTTCAGAGCAGGAGAATCCGGAGAGCAGGTTTAGCCTGTGAAGGCCGATAGAATGCGGTTTTAGTCATGCATCGCACTCCGGAACGCTATCTTTATCCAAGTCAATCACAGCCTTATTTTGGTGCGTGTTGATTCATTAAGAAACAAAACGGACATTCAGAGAAAGAGAAGGAGCACAACATGCAATCTCTGACACTGCTAAAACCCATTCAATCAATATTGTGGAGCGTCGCTCTGCTGCTACTTGGTAATGGGTTGATCAGTACTCTGCTCACTCTGCGCGGGACCAGTGAAGGCTTTACCAGTGCCGTGATGGGCATGATCATGTCGGCCTATTTCGTCGGATTTATCTGTGGTACCTGGGTCAGCGGTCGTTTAATTCGCCGGATGGGACATATTCGCACCTTTGCTTTCTGCGCCTCAGTCTGTGCCACCACCACTCTGTTACATATTATCGTTATTGATCAATGGGCCTGGATGGGCTTTCGCTTTTTTTATGGTCTGGCATACATCACACTGATGACGGTGATTGAAAGCTGGCTTAACAGTCAGGCCGCCAGCCATGAACGTGGCCGAATCTTTGCGTTTTATATGGTGGTCAACCTGGGCGCACTTGCCGTTGCACAACAGATGCTGCATCTTGATTCGCCAGAAGGATTTTTATTATTCGCTCTGGTATCCATTCTGGTGAGCTGGGCGATTCTGCCATTAACATTAACGCGACGTAATCAACCGAATATTGCCACTGAAAGACCTAAAAGCAGTCTTAAAACGTTATTGAAAATTGCGCCTCTGGCAGTTGCCGGCGCATTTTTGTCAGGATTGGCCATGGGGGCTTTCTGGGCAATGACACCCATTTATGCCACTCAACTGGGTTATGGCATCAGCGGCATTGCGACGATTATGAGCTTGACGATTATCGGTGGGGCTGTTTTACAAATCCCCATTGGACGTTATTCCGATAAACATGACCGACCTAAAGTGATGACCTGGGTGGTGATCATGGCAGCGATACTGGCGCTATTAATGACTATCGCTCCTTCACAACGCTTCCTGTTCGGCATCTTTTTTCTCTGGGGCGGTTTGTCGTTTTCCATTTATCCGTTGGCAGTTGCTCAGTTAATTGATCAGCTGCATCCCGATGAAATTGTCTCCGGCTCATCTGATATGTTGGTTTTGCATGGTGCAGGCTGTGCATTTGCGCCGATTATTGCTGGTTGGTTAATGACCGTAGTTGGCGCTCATGGTCTACCGGTTTATATTGGAATCGTGTTATTGATGCTTGCTGGTTATACGACTTACCGTCGACGCCATGTCATCGACCTGGTCAGCGGTAAGAGCGCCCATTTTGAACCCATGGTGCAAACCAGTGCCCAGGCGTTGAACATGATGTTTGATCAACA
>NZ_DCSO01000077.1:44764-47839 GCF_002325665.1 Methylophaga sp. UBA1464 | reverse complement strand
GAAGAACAGAACCGTATCATCAATGCGTTACGCCAGAGTGGTTCATGATTTGTTACAGCATTTTTTATAGACATATACGTTAATAACCGTGATCCTTGCCAAGCGGAAAATCTGGCAGAATTGAATTATTAAGCTCACGTAGCCATCCGCTTTGTTATTAATCGATCCCGGATGCAACATGGAACACAGTCACCCACATCACCATCAGGTCGCTAACTATAATCGCGCTTTTGCGATTGGTATTTTATTAAATGTGGTGTTTGTCATTATTGAAGCCAGCTATGGCATTTTGGCTGGTTCAATGGCTTTACTGGCAGATGCAGGACATAACTTAAGCGATGTAGTGAGCTTGTTGCTCGCCTGGGGTGCCAGCGTTCTGGCCAAAAAAGCCGCCACCGAAAAACGCACGTATGGCTTTCGCAAAGCCACCGTTATGGCAGCCTTACTCAGTTCCATTATGTTGTTAATTGCGTTGGGCGGCATTGCCTGGGAATCCATCAACAGAATGTTCAATCCGCAGCCGGTTCAGGGTATGACGGTAATCGTAGTGGCCAGTATCGGTGTCGTCATCAACACGATTACCGCACTGTTATTTTTCAAAGGGCAGCAGCATGACTTGAATATTCGTGGTGCTTTTCTGCATATGGCCGCTGATGCAGCAGTATCGCTTGGTGTTGTTATTGCCGGGATTTTTATTCTGTTTAAAAACTGGTTATGGATTGATCCGCTGGTCAGCTTGCTGATCGTGATGATTATTCTGATTGGTACCTGGCGTTTATTACGTGAATCGTTAAATTACGCGATGGACGCCGTGCCAGAAAATGTGGATCTGCAAAAAATCCAGCAGTATTTACTGGATTGTGATCAGGTAGACTCGTTGCATGATTTACATGTCTGGCCGTTAAGTACCAGTGAAACAGCGTTAACTGTGCATCTGGTGGTAAAAGGCAGTCCGCTGGATAACGCTTTTTTATCCCAGCTACAACATGATTTACACGATCACTTTGCTATTGAGCATGCAACGATTCAGCTGGAGTCAGCGGATGATGCCAGTTTCTGTCTGCTCGGCAGCAATCATGACTGTCATCATTAATCCGCGTGGGCAGTGATTGTCCAGCATTCCTCCAGACCAATAACTCTGTTATGGTGCCTGGCTTAAATTATTTACAGAAACTGATATCAAAATGCATGGCAAGTTAATCAAGTGGAAAGATGACAGGGGGTTTGGCTTTATTCTCTGTGAGCATAATCAACAGGAAGTATTTGTACATATTTCTGCTTTTCCGAGTGGTAGCCCACGTCCTAAAGTCGGCGAAACACTGGATTTTGCAATAGAAACCACCCCAGAGGGTAAAACCCGGGCTATCAATGTCACTCGTGAAGCATCCTTAAAAACCAGAAACTCGCCCATTAAACTGAGTAAAGCTCCCGGAAAAACCACTAAAACCATCAGTGTCCTTATTGCATTGATCGTGTTTGGTTTGATTGCCGTAAGTGTGTCTCAAAATTTTTAATGTTTTCTAACACACTCTCTTAGAACGTACATCAAAATAACCATAGGCAGCGACCACCAGAAAGCAGATACCGGGGACAACATAAGAAATCGCCGTAGTAAACACATCAATGAATGCACCTTGAACTAACGACAAAAGCGCTCCGCCAAGAATCGCCATCACCAGTCCAGCGGCCCCGAATTTGGTATCTTCGCCTAAACCTTTTAATGCCACTCCGTAAATAGTCGGGAACATAAGCGATAAACAGGCAGATATCGACACGACAGCCCAAACCCCGGAAATAGTCGGGTTCAGCATCGCAAACAAGCATAACGCCGATCCTGTTATTGCCAGTATTGTCATCAGCACGGTGGGACGAACATAGCCCATCAACCATGTCATCGCAAAGCGTGACACCAGAAACACCAGCAAACTGTATTGCAGATAAACGCTGGCATCGGCCGCTGTTCCACCGATTGCCTGCTGCACGTATTGAATGGTAAAAGTCCAGGCACAGACTTGCGCCGCTACGTTAAAAAATTGTGCGATCACGCCAAACCGGTAATGAGGATTGGCCATCAATCGTTTCAGCGTCTGAGTGAAATGTAACTCACTGATGCTCGAAGCGACGGCTTCTCGCGGTTGCGGCACTTTTGAAAATAAAATCATCAGCCAGATCAACAATAATGCCAATGCCATACTGACATAGGGCAACATCACGGCTTTGAGCTCGGCGCCTTGTACCAGCTGTAATTCTTCGACCGTCATTAATGCCCGATCAGCCGCTTCAGCAATATGCAAATTCGGCAGAATCAAGGTGGCGGCAAGAAACACCCCAAGATTGGTACCCACGGGATTAAAGGCCTGCGCCAGATTTAGTCTGCGTGTGGCATTTTCCATCGGGCCCATCGCCATCACAAACGGATTAGCCGACGTTTCCAGAATCGATAAGCCTGACGCGAGAATAAATAACGCCGCAAGAAAATAATGATAATTCATTGCCAGACTGGCGGGATAAAACGCTAAAGCGCCTATTACGGCCAAACCTAAACCGCATAAAACACCGGTTTTATAGGAATATCGGCGATTGATAAATGCAGCTGGTATTGCCAGACAAAAATACGCCCCGTAATAGGCAAACTGTACCAACGCAGATTGTACGGTGCTCATAGCAAAGATTTGACTGAATACCTTAACCAATGGATCGGTCATATTGGCAGCCACGCCCCAGGCAGCAAAACAGGTAATCAATAAAATAAATACCAATCGCATTTCCGGATAGACAAAGGGCTGTTTGACCGACATAGAATCCTGGCTCCGTGCTTCGTTGCTGGCTTTGTTGTGCCGAGTGTATCAGTCATCCATCCAGCTATTGTCTGACTGATTGGGTCATTCTATTGGAAATCCTGCAGTGCAACATATTCTCCCGAAAACTTTCCTGCCAGGATGCCTCCGGAATATAAAACAGCCGTTAAACGAATACGGGCCTTTCCTTTGCGTCGCAGCATTTTGAGAAAGCCTGGCCAATCATGTTCATCCCTCAATGCGGCCGTGGCGGAAAAATCTGCGGTCATGGGCTTGA
>NZ_DCSO01000077.1:39210-44705 GCF_002325665.1 Methylophaga sp. UBA1464 | reverse complement strand
CTGCGGTCATGGGCTTGAGATAAGCCATCTCATTGCGTTGAATCACCAAACGGGAAGCCAGCCCCTCTTCTGCCAAACGGGTCTGCAACAACGACCAGGCTGACAGAATCGCCAGCGTCGAAGCACTACCGCCAAACACGGTTTCCTGATGATTAATATTCGGGGCAATCGGCGCACATAACGTCAGTGTCTGCGGGGTCATCTCCCGCACCGATACCTGCATGGCTGCTGATAACGGGATATGTTGATGGAGATATCGTTCCAGCCGTTGATTTTCAGTCATCATCAGCAAGCCTTTCGTTATCTGGATGTTTTGTTGCGGTATGTAAATACTCCAGTACGGCGCCCATTAACTGATTGATGCTCTGATATTTTGGTGGACCGGCAGATAGTATTTCACCCTCGGATTGCACATACGGTGCAGGTACCAGCTCATCAGCACAGTTCTCAACAATCGCCTGGGCAGAAGCCTCCGTAGTTTCAAGATGGAATTGCAAGCCAATCACCGATTTTCCTAACTGAAACGCCTGATTGCGACAGCCATAACTCTCAGCGATTCGCTCAGCACCTTCAGGTAAATCAAATGTTTCACCATGCCAGTGAAAAACCAGTGCCATTTCGGGAAACGTGAATAAAGATGAATTCACATTTGCTACAGCCTGAATCGGCCACCAGCCAATTTCTTTTTCATTATTGGGAGTCACTCTGGCGCCCATTGCACTGGCAATCAGCTGTGCGCCCAGACAAATCCCCAATACAGGTTTACCCGTTGCGATAAATTGCCGTATAAACTGCTTTTCTGCTTTTAGCCAGGGATACTCAGCCTCATCATTCACGCTCATTGGCCCGCCCATTACCACCAGATAATCCACATCGCTGATTTCGGGTAATACGGCTTGCCGATAAAACGCCGTAGAACTGATTTGATAACCATTTTTATTGAACCAGGTTTCAATACTGCCCAAGCCTTCAAATGGCACGTGCTGAAAGTAATGTGCTTGCATTGTGCGATCCTGAATAAATTTGGCAACAGTTTAAAGCCAAATGTAAGAATAATTAAACTAATGAATGCTTGTTAGCTTTCATTTTTCCAGACCCTGGAACCTAATAAAACGCAGTAACTTCACGGAGATAACGAAAAGTGGTACGGTCAAACACCATCTGAATCGAAATTTATCGGTTTTGATAAGGGAGAGTCTATAAACGGCATTGGAGAATATAACTATGACAAAAAATGCATTCCCACTCACGCGCATACTCAAACCGGGTTTTCTTATATTTTTGGGCTTGATGCTGATGGCCTGTGCGCCGGAACCAGAGGTAAAAGATGTTCAGGCCAGCGAAGCTGAAATTGAATATCTGTTTGATCGCTGGAACAACGCCCTGCAGACCGGAGATTCCGCCACAGTGACAGCTTATTACGCAAATGATGCTGTGCTTTTACCGACGTTATCAAACACCATTCGAACCGACCATGATGGAATTCGTGACTATTTTGACTATTTCCTGGTATTGCAACCTAATGGCCGGATTGACAAACAGCATATTTCTATCAACGGCAATGTTGCTATAAATACCGGTATTTATACTTTTACATTGACAAAGCAAGAACATGAAAAAAAGGTGCAGGCCCGTTATAGCTTTGTTTATGAACGTCAAAATGATGGTGAATGGTTGATTGTTAATCATCATTCTTCTGCTATGCCAGAAGAGATAGTTGAAAAGCCTGAGCTGATGGAAGATATTCTGATTGAGGAAAAAAGTTAGATTTGGTTTTATCCCTTAATATGCCCGGTTCGTATTCAGGCATACTGCTGAAGCAAATAACAAACATGCTATTTTTTTAGACAACAGAGGCTTACATTATGACTATTGCACTGACACCACTTATTTCATTGATCGCAGGTATTCTGATTTTGGTCGTGCCGAGACTGCTCAACTACATCGTGGCTATTTATCTGATTATTATCGGATTGGTTGGTATCTTCGGTGGCAATCTGAATATCACACCCTAAAATAACTTTTGTAATTAGGGCCTGTTGATGTTTCATAGGCGCCTTGTGAGACAAAGATATAGCCTCCGGCAGTGGTGGCTCTGACAGATCAACAGGCCATGGGAAATCGCGGCGGTTATTTATGATTTCCGCCGCTTTTTTTGCCGTATCTACTGGTTTTCAATATAAATTTGATGGACCACTATTTATCTTTACGTCATCATTCTTTCAAAGAAATCTTACGGCTGTCTGCCAGTTCGATTAATTGTTCAAGTGGATCAGCCAGCGCTTTGAGTCCTTCAGCAATTTCGTCTTCGCTATAACCCAGCTGCTGCATGGTAGCGACCTGGTTTTGCAGTAACTTTTGCATCGCCGCGATTTCCCTGAGCTGATTCATCTGTTTATTGTGGCGATTCTGTTCAGTAAGCTTCTGTTTTATCAGGCGATTTTGATAGGAAATATCTTTCCAGAGTTCGCGTAATTGTTCGATAACTTTATCCAGTCCCAACAGATTGAAATCGCCGGGAGAGTGGATCTCAATGGACTGAATAATAAGTCTGTGATGCGCTTTGACAGCAGATAATGAACCATATAACGCCATTTTAAGCTTCGGATTCTGGCCTTTGTATTTTAACTTTTCCAACACATAGAGCCGGTTATACAGAATATTAAGCTGGTGAAAAAAACGGTAAAAGTCCTCTACCGTCCAATCCTCAACAGCACTAAACCCGATTGGGCTAATAGACTCGGACAATCGCGGCCTCCTTGGTCATGATGTGATTGCTGATCGTAACAGGCTGAGTAAGTATCACCTTTCGACTGGCTTATTTCATTCCTCTTTACGGCTGATAATTTCACCTTCAATGATATGGGTTTCATGACGTGATTGCTGAGACGAGCGTTGTGAAAACGGTTGTTGTTGAGAAGCCGATTCCCGGGCTTTACGCATTTGTCTGCGTGCCCGGTAAAGCATCAGCGGAATCAGGATCCAGCTCAGCAACACCACAAAAACCAGCAGTGTCAGACTCAGCATCATTATCAGCCCCAGCATAATCCATGCAAAGATCCGTTGCAGCAAACCGGCAGACTGCAACTGTCTGAATTGTTGTTGCCAGGCTTGAGCTTGCTGGCGAAAAGCATCAGATCGAAACATATAACCTCTTTTTCAAGCACCTTTTGTGCTGGTTTGATAACTTAATGGTAGCGACATAGTGCCTGTTTAGTCATGGATTGAGAAAGTCACCGGAGGCAATAAGTTTCAATCCTGAGACCGGTCGATTATAGAGATATACCCAGGCTTTCAGTTTATGCCCATCCGACAGCGAAACCATTAACTGTTGCCGCACATATTCGTGTGGCTGAGGAAAACTGGAAGAACATTCTTCATAATCATCCAGAGCAGCAAACAGCAATTGGTAATTGTAAATCCGATACACTTCACCAAAAACCAGTTGCCGCGAATCATCGCTTGTTATTACGCCGGGATAATAATCAACCAGATACAATTGTCCTTGCAGCGTTCCAATATCGATGAATTCACAGAATCTTTGCAGCAAATCGTGACGAGCAGTGTCTTTACGTAAGGTACCGTATACAAAAAGATAGTTTTCAGTCATAGATTAAGGGCTGTGAAATTCATTGATGAACAGACTCTGATGTCATTCTACGTGGAGAATTATCACAACTAAATATGAATTCAGACTTAACAGAACCCACATACACTGGACGCTTCGCCCCCTCACCGACCGGACCGTTGCATTTTGGCTCGCTGGTAGCTGCTACGGCAAGCTTTCTGGACGCACGTGCGCACAATGGAAAATGGCTGGTGCGGATGGAAGATCTGGACAAACCCCGCGAAGTTGCAGGCGCGGCAAAGGATATTCTCGATACGCTGCAAAGTTTTGGTTTTGAGTGGGACACTGATGTGCTGTTTCAAAGTCAGCGCAATCCCGTTTACCGTGAAATGCTGACAAAGTTGCAATTGTCAAAACAGGCCTATCCCTGCGCCTGTAGCCGAAAAGAAATTAATGCCAGTGCTCTAATGGGGATTGATGGACCTGTATATCCAGGCTTTTGTCGTGATGGCTTGTCTGCTGTAAAACAAGTACGTACCTGGCGACTCAAAGTCAATGAACAACCCGTGTGTTTTTATGACCAGATTCAGGGGAACCAATCGCAGAACTTGGCTCGTGATGTGGGTGATTATGTGATTAAACGTGCAGATGGTTTGTATGCCTATCAGTTGGCGGTCGTGGTTGATGATGCCATGCAGGGTGTGACGCATATTGTTCGAGGTGCTGATCTGCTGGACTCAACGCCCAGACAAATTTATCTACAGCAACAACTTGGATTTACCACACCACTTTATGCACATATTCCCGTAGCGACCAATCTGCAAGGCGAAAAACTCAGTAAACAAACCCGTGCACAGCCGATAAAGCAGAGAGACAGTGGCGTGGTCTTATGCCGGGTATTACGCTTTCTGGGTTTGCAACCACCGGCAGAATTGGCACATGTCCCGCTTGATGATTTATGGCAATGGGCAATACAGCATTGGCAGATACAAAACGTACCCAAGTTGCGACGCCAGGTTACGATGGTTCCAGCAGAACCAGAAGTAGAACCCACGATCGGGGTTTGATATTGGCCGACGCAGAGTCTACATTTGCGCAATTCGCTGACTTTTTAAAATTTTGCAGCAAGATTGCTTTTTCACAATTTCTGACGCCGTATATAAATAAGATAAGCAATCGTCCAAAAACCTTATTTTGCTTACATATTTTTATCTGATTTTGCGGTCTTTCCTTGCACCGTCAAATACTCTCCACTATTCTCACAGGCAACTTTTCCCGCTAGAAAATGACTTAAATCACAGCTCAACAATGACAAATTCACATTTTAGTCAATGGAATTGTCAGCTGGGCTGTGAGCTGAATTCAGGAGATATCGGATACGATGTTATTTGCCGTTTTATCAGGTTTTATTCTGGCCCTCTTTACGCCTTTTCTGCAGCGTATTGCAGGGAATAAAACCGGCTGGCTTTTAGCGATCTTGCCATTATCGCTAACGGTGTATTTTGCCAGTTTTATCCCATCGTTGGGCCAGGGTGAAGTCATCTATCAGCAATGGCAGTGGTTGCCGGGGATGGATATCAATCTGAGCTTTATGCTGGATGGACTGTCTTTGCTATTTGCACTGCTGATTAGTTTTATCGGTATCTTCATTTTTATTTACGCAGGCAGTTACCTGAAAGGGCATCAATCGATCGCTCGTTTTTTTGTCATCATGCTCGCCTTTATGGCTTCAATGCTCGGGCTGGTGCTGTCCGATAATCTGATCAGCCTGTTTGTGTTCTGGGAATTAACCAGCATCACTTCCTATCTGTTGATCGGTTTTGATCATGAAGACGAATCCGCCAGGCGTTCAGCATTACAAGGTTTGTTTGTCACGGTAGGAGGTGGTCTGGCCCTGATGGCCGGACTGATTATGCTGGCCACTGCG
>NZ_DCSO01000077.1:25299-39077 GCF_002325665.1 Methylophaga sp. UBA1464 | reverse complement strand
AGATTATGCTGGCCACTGCGGGTGGTAGCTATCGGATCTCCGAGTTGCTAAGCGCATCAGACAGTCTGCTGGAGAGTCCGCTGGCCGTTGGCATGATCATCTGTATTCTGTTGGGTACGTTTACCAAATCCGCTCAATTCCCTTTTCATTTCTGGTTACCCAATGCGATGGCGGCACCAACTCCGGTATCGGCCTATCTGCATTCCGCCACGATGGTGAAAGCCGGGATTTATTTGATGGCACGTTTGAATCCGGCATTTACCGAACATGCTGTTTGGACATTCTCTCTTAGCCTGTTTGGTGCCATCACCATGTTTGTCGGAGCCTATCTGGCCTATAGCGCGACCAATATCAAGAAAGTACTGGCCTATTCCACCGTAATGGCACTCGGCACATTGACCATGCTGCTTGGAATCGGCACCGGATATGCGTTGATTGCTTTTGCCTGTTTCCTACTGGCTCATTCATTGTACAAGGCGGCGCTGTTTATGTTGGCAGGCGCAATTGACCACGAAATTGGCACTAAGGATTTAACCCTGATGGGTGGTTTGCGAAGTAACATGCCACGTACTGCGCTGATAACTGCCCTCGCCGCTTTATCGCTTGCCGGGATGCCACCCTTATTTGGCTTTATCGCCAAAGAAGCCATGTTTGAAGCGGTACTGGGCAATGATAATTATCAGTTATTACTCCTCATATTGGCCCTGGCCGCCGCAATGCTGGTCATGGCGATTGCTGCAGTCGTGGCGATTAAACCTTTTTACGGGGAATTACGCCCCACACCGAAAAAACCTCATGAAGCGCCTATGGCAATGTTGATAGGACCGTCGATTCTGGCGGTATTGTCGCTTATATTTGGTTTGCTGCCCTGGGTTCCCCAAAACGCCATTCTAAGCGCGACCGTCAATGCGATTTCAGTAGCTCCAGCCAGTTTGTCATTGGCCTTATGGCATGGCTTTAATCTACCGTTGCTGTTATCGGTGATTGCTCTGGCTGGCGGTATCCTGCTATTTATGGTCTGGCAAAAAATACGGCCAGCCATCGGTAATCTGACCACACAACTAAGTCATTACGGACCGGAAGCTGGCTATTTCGGCATGATGAATGGTATCACCGGGATCGCCAGCTGGCAGACCCGGTTGCTGCAAAAGGGCAAATTAGGTAACTACATGATTGTCATGATCCTGACCACGGTGATTCTGGTCGGCTACACCTTGCTGAGTCAGTATGGTTTGAATGTGTATCTGAATGTTGAAGGTGTGGCGTTTTATGAGCTTTCCATTGCTTTACTGATGCTAATGGCCACCCTCTACGCCATTTACACCCCTTCACGCTTAGGGGCAGTCGCCAGCATGGGCGTTCTGGGTTTTACTGTAGCGTTGGTGTTTATTCATTTCAGTGCCCCGGATTTGGGCATTACCCAAGTTCTGGTAGAAACTCTCACGGTTATTTTACTGATACTGGTGTTATTTAAACTGCCGGGGTTCTCTCGGTACTCAAGCCGCTATGAAGTGATTCGGGATGCCAGCGTTGCGGTGCTGATGGGCGTGTTAATGACATTACTGATACTCGCAGCAATCGATGTGCAGTTTTTTGACTCCATATCAGACTTCTTTATCGAGTCCAGTTACCCGCTGGCCAAAGGCCGCAATATCGTCAATGTCATTCTGGTTGATTTTCGGGCACTGGATACGCTGGGCGAAATCTTTGTGCTGGCGATTGCTGCTCTTGGTGTTTTCTCAATGCTCAAACTGCGTGCTGAGGAGAAGTCATGAACGATAAAAAAACCAAAATAATGACTTTCAATACATTGATCCTGCACACGGCAGCTTTGTTTCTGTTGCCATTGCAGTTAATTTTTTCAGTGTTTTTATTATTACGCGGTCACGATGAACCAGGCGGTGGTTTTATTGCCGGGCTGGTCGCTTCGGGTGCTTTTGTGTTGTATTTATTTGCCCATGGCGTGGCATCAACGCGTGAAATCATGCGCGTCGAACCACGGGACTTACTGGCGTTAGGACTCTTGTTGGGGCTGGCAGCCATGTTTCCGGGCATGTTCCATGGTGAAGCATTTCTTACGGCCCAATGGTGGGAGTTTTCACTGGGTGAAACCGACATCAAATTATCAACGGTATTGATTTTTGATATCGGCGTTTATTTTGCGGTATTGGGGACGATTTTGACTATCGTGATGTCACTGACGGAGTCTGAAGAGTGAACGATAAACTGACTATTCGACAGGAGCTATCCGTATGGAATCACTGATGGCTTATGTGATCGGCATTCTGTTTGCAGCAGCGATTTATATGATGTTACGTCGCTCAATCGTCAAACTGGTTATCGGCCTGATTATTCTCAGCAATGCGGCCAACCTGCTGATTTTTGCCGTTTCCGGGATGACCCGCGGGGCTCCACCATTAATACCTGAAGGTGCGGCTGCCCCACTGGGAATCATTGCCGATCCTTTGCCTCAGGCATTGATCTTGACCGCCATTGTTATTGCCTTTGGGGTATTGGCCTTTGCCGTGGTTTTAATCCACCGGGCTTATGAAGTGGTGGGTAATGATGATCTGGACCAAATGAAGGATACTGACACTTGAGCCCGGAAGTTGTTTTACCCATTATCATCCCGTTATTGGCAGGCGCTTTAACGTTAGCCTTCTGGCGTTCAACGTTTTATCAGCGCTGGATTAGCCTGTTCGCCACCACCGCTTTACTCGGATCAGGCATCTGGCTATTAAGCAGTATTCGTGAAACTGGCTTTGTAGTGATGCAGATGGGCGGCTGGGCGGCACCGTTTGGTATCACCATTGTGGCCGATTTGCTAAGTGCGATCATGATCGTGTTAACCGGTATTATCGGTCTGGCGATTGCAGTTTTTTCCATGGCAGCCACACCTGATAAACATCAGAAATTCGGCTATTTCCCGTTAATGCATCTGTTACTTGCCGGGGTTGCCGGTTCTTTCCTGGCCGGCGATATATTCAATCTGTTTGTCTGGTTTGAGGTGATGTTGCTGGCCTCATTTGCGCTGTTGACCTTGGGCGGCGAACGCGCCCAGATGGAAGGCGCGATTAAATACGCCACGTTGAACCTGTTTTCATCAGCGATATTTCTATCCGCCATCGGCTTGTTATATGGCATGGTTGGTACGCTGAACATGGCCGATATTGGTGACAAACTGAGTCAGGTAGAACATACCGGCATGGTCAATGTGCTGGCGATGATGTTTCTTATTTCGTTTGGCATTAAAGCCGCTGCCTTTCCGTTGTTTTTCTGGTTGCCAGCGTCTTACCATACCCCCCTGGTTGGTGTGTCCGCATTGTTTGCCGGATTACTGACCAAAGTCGGCGTTTATGCTTTATACCGGGTGTTTACGCTGATATTCATTGGCGATACCGGCTATACCCACACTATTTTGTTATGGATCGCTGTGCTGACAATGCTGACCGGTGTATTGGGTGCGGCGGCACAGTTTGAGTTTCGCCGGATTCTGTCATTTCATATCGTCAGCCAGATTGGTTACATGCTGCTGGGATTGGCGCTATTCACACCATTAGCCATTATCGGTGGGGTGTTTTACATCATGCATCACATTATCGTGAAAACGAATCTGTTTTTGATTAGTGGTGTGGTGTATCGACTGTTGGGCAGTTATGACCTGAAAAAGCTGGGCGGAGTTTATAAACAACGTCCATGGCTGGCGATTTTATTTCTGATCCCTGCCCTGTCGCTTGCCGGTATACCACCATTATCAGGTTTTTTTGCCAAGTTTCTGGTGATACGGGCCGGTCTTGAAGTGGACGCCTGGATAGCGACCGGTACTGCCCTGTTAGTCGGACTGTTGACTTTATATTCAATGATCAAAATCTGGGCCGAAGTGTTCTGGAAAAAATTACCGGAGGGTATAGATGATTCTCGTTTAATCAGTAATCGAACAGACTCGCAATTATTGGTCATGCTGATACCGGTGGTTGGCTTAACCTTATGCACTTTGTACATTGGTCTGAATGGTGAGCCCATTTATCAGTTAGCCAGTGATGCTGCTGATCAATTATTAAATCCAGCAGCCTACATTGAAGCGGTGCTGGGAGAAAACTTATGATCGGTTTTTTCCTGAATATCGTGCTGGCCCTGTGCTGGGTGGCGTTAACCGGCAATTTTGGGGGGCTGAATTTTATATTCGGTTTTGCACTGGGCTATATTGTTCTGGCCATCTCTCAAAATCAATTACCCTCACTGAGTGGTTATGCTCAACGCTTACCATTACTGCTTAGGTTTGCCGGTTTTTTTATCAAGGAACTGGTTAAGGCCAACTACAAAGTCGGTTTTGATATTTTGACCCCACCCTGGCATATGCAACCAGGAGTTATCGCGTTTCCATTGGAAGCCAAGTCAGATTTTGAGATCACGATGGTGGCAAACTTTATTTCGTTAACCCCCGGGACATTAACGCTGGATATTTCAGATGATCGCCGGGTGTTGTTTATTCATGCGATGTTTCTGCAGAATGAAAAGGAACTATTAACTGACTTGCATGAAATCGAACAGCGTTTACTGGAAATATTACGCTGAGGAGCCTGCATTGAGCACATTTATTATCAATCTTGTCTATCTGATGCTATCCAGCGCTCTGCTATTGGCATTTATCAGAATGGCGAAAGGCCCTTCATTGCCGGATCGAGTGGTCGCATTAGAACTCATTGCTTCCATCGTAGCCGGTATTGTCGGCGTTCATGCCATCGATACCGGAGTCAGCAGTTTTCTGGATGTAGCGATTGTATTAGCGCTGACTGCTTTTCTGGCCGCCATTGGCTTTGCCCGCTTTCTGGAACGTGGAGGACCGCGTGATGACTGACATACTGGTCGCTTTTTTTCTGATTTCAGGCGCAGCGTTAATGTTACTGGCCGCCATCGGTATCATTCGCCTGCCGGATCTTCCGACAAGAATGCACGCCACCACCAAATCCGGGGCACTGGGAACCAGTCTGATAATGATTGGCGTGGCGGTCTATTTTGCTGATACCACCGTGGTTACTCGTGTAATAGCGATTATTGCGTTTATTATTCTGACGGCACCCGTTGCAGCGCATGTGATTGGCCGGGCGGGTTATTTTGTCGGGGTGCCCTTATGGAAAGGTACGGTAAAAGATGAACTGCAGAAGAATTATGATCCACAAACCCATGCTCTGAGCAGTGGTTTGGAAAAACCAACATCAAATAAAAAACCAGACTGAAATAAAAAAACCTTTTTATTCAGGAAATAACCGGCTGGCTCCGCTATGCCCCTTAGGATCCCCTATTAACCAGATTTGCTCAAACGGATGTGCTTCGGGCAGGACTATCTGATGCCGGTGCTTTTCAAAATCCTTTTGCTGCCACAAAGCATTCATATTACGCAACACCAACCATACACGTTGGCTATGATAGTTTTTCTCCGCCTTGCTGGCGAGTACAGCATTTAACGCTGCGATCAAACGGCGATTGACCGGTAATTGTGTCAACTGATGCAAGGCAGCCAGCATCTTGTCACCCGCTCCTCTGCCGAGAATGAGTCTGGCCTCGGCTTCACTGCCGTAAATGTGGGCGATTTCCAGATCCAGCTTGCTGTCATTCAGGTAACAGCTGACATCAGGCTTGCGTGGCAGATTATGCCAGATATGTCGCATTGGAATGCCAGTCTGCTTTTCATAAAACCGCATAAACAATCTGGCTGCTTCATGCTCCAGATAGATCTTTTCCTGAATACTGCTGTTCATGGAAACAATTTCAAAGGTAATCAATTACTCTGTTTGTGGTTCGGGTAACAAAGCTGGCGTGCTATCCATATAGGTGAGATAACTGTGCCATATCTGATGAGTACGTAATTTTGTCATCCGAATAGAGCAGCTTAATCCCATAATGCTGCGGATGGTCCCATCTCTCCAGATATCATAAAGTGAACTGCATTGATCCTTGCGGTAAGTCAGCCAACTTTGCTGGGCCTTATCGATAGAGTCAACAATCAACTCATCTTCAGCATAACGTGCTCTGGCTTCTGCAAGATAATGCTGTAATTCAACTTCCTGTTGCTCCAGTTGCTGTGTCAGACATTGTCCAATCTCATAGGTGTTATTGGCGTTTGGGCAATCATTCGCGGCTAACAACGGTCCTGAGAGGCATAACAGGAAAAAGCTCATAATTTTCATAAACACTCCAACGCCCGGGACCAGAAACTTTGGGGAAAGTTAAGCGTGTCTCAGCGACTCGCCTCAACGTCTTCAACAATACACATATTCCTGCCTTGCTTTTTAGCTCTGAATAATGCGGTATCAGCACGGTTAAACACTTTTTCAGTGTTATCTCCTTGATGAAAAGTAGCGACACCGGCAGACACGGTGATTGGCACCGGCTTGCCATCATATAAAAATCGTGTGTTGTTGATTTCCTCGCGAATCTTATTGGCCAGCACTTCCGTGTCAGCTAACGCGGTAGCCGGAAATATGCCAACAAACTCCTCGCCACCGTAACGGGCCACAAAATCAATTTCACGGGTGGAAGTCGATAAAATTTCGGCAATGCGGATTAAGATCTTATCGCCAGCCAGGTGACCAAGACTGTCATTTATCTGTTTGAAATTATCAATATCCCAGACCACCAGGCTTAATGGATGTTTGTAACGCTGCCAGCGAATATATTCTGTTTCCAGGGCATCCATCAGTGCCTGACGGTTACTGATGCCGGTCAACGTGTCCTTACGAACCATTTCATGGGCTTTGCGTATGCCATCCTGTAGCGATTTGGTTTCAGCTTCCAACTCCTGAAGCCGATCGGTCAGTTTTTTTATTTCCTGTTGTGATTGGTAATAACGCGTCTGATCAGCATTACGATATTCATCGACCGCACCGCATAAGGCGGTTAAACGCTGACGAATAATGGATTTCAGCTCACGCGGTTCACTGGTGACATCAATCTGTTTATAAATATCATCCAATCCCGCATCAACCTTTTGACTTATTTTCTGGCGTTGCTGAAAAGCCTCTTCATCATCCTTTACCGTCAGTCGTAACAGATCATCAAGTTCATTAATGCGATCACTTAGCGTCGCCAGAAAAGCGCGATATTCTAGCTGCTGCAGCTGTGCCTGAGCCCCTAGCGCATTTATCAGGCTGGTCAGCGAATCAATGATTGTCGGTAATTTCTTTTTTGCCGGCTCGGTCTGCAGTTGCGCTTTTATTTCCTGGAGCTGGTCATTGAACATCTCCGGTATCTGCAAATTATCTATCATGCCGCATAACAACAGTGATATTTCAGTATTAACTTTGCTAAACCCAAGCTTTTGCAACAGTCCCGAACGGTTTTTTTCGACCACGGGTGTAACAGAAGCCTTGGAAATAATTGATTCCAGCAGGTTGACAGATTCCGGTAAAAGCTCACGCGCCTGATGACTGGAAGCATCTTTGAGTTGAATCAGCAGATTATCAACACGGGGCTGTGAATCCGCTGGAAAGCTTATGGATAACAGAAGATGTCGTAACAGTTCGGAGGCATCGGAACTCTGAGGACTCTCATCCATTAGGTTGATGCATTGCTGGATTTTTTCCAGAATATCGCTAATTTGCTCAACGTTTTTTTGGCTGCGTAACTCACGTCGAAGGGCATGCAGCTGTTTGTCCAATGCGGAATCAATGCCTTCTGCAACTAAAGCCAGTCGTCCAAGACTACGTTCCAAAAGTTGGGTATAGGTTGTTTGTTTCTCATCACTTGCAAGCAACTCAAGATACTTCTGCTTCCATTGCTCGAGTTTGCTTTCCAGTTCTTCTGTCGTCATGGGTCCAACCTTTTTTCAGGTATATTGTCCATATTTTAAACAGGGATATTACAACAGCTTCGAAAGGATCTATACCTAAAAGTTAACGCAATGTGAAACAAGCCCGTAATAATTCAGCAAGTTGAAACCTTTCGCTGAAATATGTTCGTTGTTTTATCAGTACAAAATCTTATGTGATATTAGCATTTACTGTATATGTTTAACCCGCTGTAGTCTTAGGGCATTTAACACAACAGAAACCGAGCTGAATGCCATTGCTGCACCGGCCAGCCAGGGCGCCAGTAAGCCCGCTGCCGCAATTGGAATGCCCAGAGAATTGTAGGCAAAGGCCCAAAACAGGTTTTGACGAATATTACGCACGGTCAGATGACTTAACTGTATAGCGGAAGAGACAGCATTTAAATCAGTTCGCATCAATGCAATATCTGCTGTTTCAATAGCCACATCGGTGCCGCTTCCCAAGGCTATGCCGATATCCGCCTCAGCCAGTGCAGGTGCATCATTGATACCATCACCAACCATTGCTACAACCTGACCCTGTTGACGTAATTCACGGATTTTATCAGCTTTGTGTTCAGGTAAAACTTCTGCAATCACGTTATCTATGCCCAGCTCCCGGGCAATTGCCTCAGCGGTAAGTTGATTATCACCGGTTAACATAACAACCTGCAGACCACGTTTTTTCAAGGCAATAACGGCTGTTTCTGCCGTCTCTCTTACTGTATCCGCAACCGCGATCAACCCAATCACTTGCTGATCCACAGCAATCAACATGGCCGTTTTCCCCTGTTGCTCCAACTGCTGTTGTTGATGTTGCCAGCCCCCCATATCAATGCCATTTTCCGACATCAGTTTTTTGGTACCCAGCTTGATTTGTGAAAGCTGGCTATTGAGTTCAACACTGGCCATCACGCCATGACCACTCAGCGACTTGAAATCATTAATGACTATTGATTTAGCGCTGAGTGCTGTTAAACCCTCGACNNCCTCTGATTTGGCCTCTATTGAACTCACCACAGCGGCTATAACCGATTGATCATAATCCTCGGCCACCACAAAATCCGTTAAGGCGGGTTTTCCCTCAGTGAGCGTGCCGGTTTTATCAAACACAATCGTGGTCAGAGATTGGGTTAATTCCAGAGTATCGGCTTGTTTAAAGAGAATACCGGCCTCAGCGGCACGGCCTGAACCCGCCATGATGGATGTGGGTGTGGCTAAACCCAGGGCACAGGGACAAGCAATGACCAGAACAGCCACCATGGTTTCCAATGCTCTGCCAATATCGCCGGGGGTAAACCATAACCACCAAAGCAGGAAAGTGATAAGGGCAATCATGACCACCACGGGTACAAAAATGCCTGACACTTTATCTGCCATACGCTGGATGGGTGCTTTGGAGCCTTGCGCCTGCTCCACTACCCTGACAATCCGTGCTAATGCAGCCTCTTCCCCCAGATGGGTAGCGCGAACCCGTAAAAAACCATTTTGATTAAAAGTCGCGCCGACAACTTTATCATTGACGCTTTTTTCTACGGGCATGCTTTCGCCTGTCAACATGGATTCATCGACTGCCGATTGCCCCTCAACAATGACACCATCAACCGGAATCTGCTGCCCGGGTTTAATCTGCACAATATCACCCTGTTGCAGTTCTTTGACTGACACCAATTTTGTCTGACCGTCAGCTGATTCCTTTAATGCCTGTTGGGGCTGGAGTTTTAACAGTTTTTTGATGGCTTCTGAAGTATGACCTTTGGCCCGGGCTTCAAACCATTTACCCAATAGAATCAGCGTAATCAACACTGCGCTGGTTTCAAAATACAAACCATCATGCGCCGCCATCGCGCCATAGTTGAAAGTCAGCCATAAACTGTAAAAATAGGCGGCTGAGGTACCCAACGCCACCAGTACATCCATATTGGCACTGCGATTTTTTAAAGCGTAATAACTGCCTCGATAGAACTGCCAGCCAATAATAAACTGCACCGGTGTGGCTAATGCCATTTGCACCCAGGCGTTCATTAATAATGTTGGAATCGGTATACCGCTGGTCCAGTTGAAATGTCCGACCATGCTGTACAGCAAAGGCAGTGACAAGATGGCCGCCGCGATAAACTTATAAAACTGTTTTTGTTGCAGCTGCTGGTTTGAATCCGTCTGCGGGTGTTCGATATCAATCAACTGGGCGGCATAGCCAGCCTTTTCGACCGTTATTATCAAACTGTCGGCATCCAGATTTTCACCACGAATAGTGGCTTTTTCATTAGCGTAATTAACCTGAACAGACTTCACAGCAGCCGCTTTTTTCAAGGCTTTCTCAATGCTGTTGGCACAGGCGGCACAACGCATACCGCTGAGTTGCAGTTGAATAATTTGCTGGGCCATTTTAATTCCTGTTCGCAGAAAATCTGTGGAGTAATATTTTAAGATTGGGTCAGCAGGCTTGATTACAAGTTTACAGCGGCCATACCCACAAAATAACTGGTACGGCGGTCAGGATCACCAAAATAGATAACGGTAAACCCAGTCGCCAGTAATCGGTAAAACTATGCCCCCCCGGTTCCATCACCAGAGTATTGGATTGATGTGCGATGGGTGTCAGAAAAGCACAGGAAGCGCCTATCGCCACCGCCATCAGTAATGGGTCTGCTGACACATCCATGCCACTGGCCACACTGATAGCTATCGGTGCGGCTAATATCGCCGCCGCAGCATTATTAATAATATTTGACAGTAACATAGTGGCGACCATCAATATGATGATGGTCGCTGCTGGCGGTGTCGATTGAGCAAGATTCAACAAAAAGCTGGCAATCAATTCGGAGCCCCCGGTGGTTTCCAGAGCCTGTCCTACCGGCAGCATCGCCGCCAGTAAAACAATGACCGGTAAATCCAGACTTTGATAAATTTTTGTTACGGGCAGCAAGCCCGTAAAAAACATTGCCACCACCCCAGCAACCATAGCCGTTGCCGTGGAAACGGTATCAAACATGATCAGCGCAATAACAGCAGCAAAGACCAGTGAAGCGATAACGACTTTTCTTGGCTGCCCTAACCGCAGCCCCCTCGAAGCCAAAGGCAGACACCCCAATTCCACCATGACCGACTTGAGTACCTCCTCACTGCCCTGCATCAATAAAATATCACCTGCAACAAAACGAATCTGATGAAGACGTTGTTTCAGCTGATGACCTCGCCGTGCGACAGCGAGGATATTGATCCCGTAACGTTGACGGATCGATAAACTGCTTAAGGTATTTCCAACCAATAGTGAATCATGCGCCAGAATGGCTTCAACAACATCCAAGTCCCTGGTTTTTATTGATTCAGATGTTTCTTTCTCTGCTTCAGTTTGAGGATCCGTTTTATCGCCAGACAGTTTCAAACCCGTGATATCGGTCAACGCTTTCAAACTATCGGAATCTGCTTCAATCAACAGTACATCATCCTGCCGCAGAACTCGGTACATGGAGGGTGTGCTGAACCGCTCATCTTGACGGAGCAATGCCACTACAGTTATGTCAGCTTCATCTTCAACAGAGGTAACCAGATCCATCAAACTTCGTCCACTGTATTCACATTTTTCAGGCACCGTTAATTCTGTGAGGTAGCTGCTGATTTCAAATAACTCTTCTTCATTATTATTGACCTGTCGCTGCGGGGTAAGAAAGCGTCCCAGGAGTATCAGGAAAATAACGCCGACAACGGTTATCGCTATACCCACGGGTAAAAAATCGAACATGCCAAACGCAGGGGAATCTGTTTGAATACGATAACTGGCAATGATGATGTTAGGTGGCGTACCAATTAGCGTCAGGCACCCGCCCAGTAACGACCCAAATGCCAACGGCATCAAAAACATCGACGGTGAATGACCACTTTGACGGGACATCCAGATTGCCACAGGCATTAATAACGCCAATGCACCCACGTTGTTCATAAACCCCGAACAGATTGCCACAGTAATAGTCAGGGCAGCCATCTGCAGGGTGGGATGATTGCCAACACGGGTGAGTTGTCTGGCGATAGCGTCAACCACTCCGGCATTCACCAGTGCTTGTCCGAGAATCAATACCGCCGCCACGGTAATTACTGCAGGATGTCCCAAACCGGAAAACACCTCATCGGCCGGAATCAAACCGGTTAAAGCGACGGCTAATAATGCCAATACAGCAACCACGTCATAACGCAACCTGTCCCAGATAAACAAGCCGAGCGTTGCTGCCAGTACCGCGAAAATAATGATTTGATCAGTGGTCATCACAATCCTTTTACCCAGCAATATAACAGCTTGTTTTATGAACAGCTTTAGGGCGTGTTTATCTTCAACATTAAAACATGCCTGTCTGCATCTGCTAGACTCAATCGATATTTCATTATTGAACTACGGAGCGTTTATGGCCCACGAAGAGCTGCACCTGAATTTACGTAATCTAACATTAGAGGATTACGATCAGCTCAAAAATCTGATGGACACTGTGTACGATGATATTGGTGGCGCCTGGCCTCAACCCACCATTGAAGGATTGATCAATCAGTTTCAGGATGGGCAAATCTGCATAGAAGACTCAGGGGAATTAATTGCTGTAGCGCTAACCGTCATGGTCAGTTATGAACGATTCAGCAATCCGCACACCTATGATGATTTAATCCTGAAAAATGACAAAATCTGGCATAACCCAAAAGGTGACTCATTGTATGGACTGGATGTTTTTATCCACCCTGAATATCGTGGCTACCGGCTGGGCCGCCGTTTGTATGAAGCACGTAAGGAATTGTGCCGTTCAATGAATCTGCGCGCTATTCTGGCCGGCGGGAGAATCCCCAATTATCACAAATTTGCCGACAAGCTTTCACCTGCCGAGTACATTGAGCAGGTCTCACGAAAAGAAATTTATGACCCCATTTTGACATTTCAGCTCTCCAATGATTTTCAGGTGATGCGTTTGATGCATAAGTATTTACCAGAAGATAAAAAATCACTGGGACATGCCACGTTACTGGACTGGAATAATATTCTTTATACCCCGCCAACGTCATTGCTGGATGTAAAAAAAACTCAGGTTCGATTAGGTGCAGTGCAATGGCAGATGCGTGAATTTCATTCGGTAGAGGAAGTACTTAAACAGGTCGAGTATTTTGTCGATGCATTATCGGATTATAAAAGTGACTTTGCGCTGTTTCCCGAGTTTTTTAATGCACCTTTGATGGGGCTCACCGATCAAATGGATCAAACCCGGGCAATTCGTTATCTGGCAGGCTTTACCGAGCAGTTCCGTAATGAAATGTCTGACATGGCGGTCAGTTACAATATCAATATTATTACCGGTTCAATGCCGCTACTGGAAAATGACCGGGTCTATAACGTGTCCTATCTTTGTCATCGTGATGGCCGGGTTGACGAACAACGCAAAATCCATATCACACCCCATGAACGCCGTGACTGGGTCATTGAAGGCGGCAACAAGTTTCAGGTGTTCGAAACCGATGCCGGGCGTGTTGCCATTATGATTTGCTATGACATTGAATTCCCTGAACTGGGCCGAATTGCAGCAGATCAGGAAGTGGATATTATTTTTGTACCGTTCTGGACTGACACCAAAAACAGTTATCTGCGCGTTCGTCATTGTGCCCGTGCACGCGCTATCGAAAATGAATGTTATGTGGCAATTACCGGCAGTGTGGGCAACTTGCCGAAAGTTGAAAACCTGGATGTACAGTATGCCCAGTCATCGGTGTTTTCTCCTTCCGATTTTGCTTTTCCACACGATGCGATAATGGCTGAAACTACACCGAACAGCGAAATGATCATGTTTTCCGATCTGGATCTGGATAAACTCAAACTGGTGCGAAACGAAGGTGCAGTCACCAATCTGAAAGATCGCCGGGCCGATCTGTATGAGCTGTTTGTCAAACAAAAGGATTAAACAGCTTATCGCACCCGACATTATTCGGGTGCGATAAAGAT
>NZ_DCSO01000077.1:22038-25261 GCF_002325665.1 Methylophaga sp. UBA1464 | reverse complement strand
AATAAAGATAGTTTCATAGGTAATTTCTGACTGTGGTCCTTCAATTACGTTAACTTTAAACCTGAGTTTGCTGATGCCACCCTGCAGATCAGATTCGGCTACACGGACCAGCGCTGTAACCACACTTACCCTGGCCGGTTCGATAATGTAGGTTTCATCCAAACCATGCAGGCTTGCACCAGCAAGCCCCTCAATCTGATATTGCACCTCAATCGGCACATTCTGTTTGTTCAGTAATTTGAGCGAGTAACGGTTTTGAATCGAACCATCGCTGAGTTGAACGTATAAAGGCTGACGATCAGGTCTGACACTGAAGTCGGTCGCTGACAGGGATAAAAAGCCATAAGCAATACCAGCCAGAGAAGCCAGCAGGATCAGACTGTAAATAATGACTCGCGGACGTTTGTATAAAGGCTGCGGTTTACTGTGCCCTTGTAACTCAGCATAAGAGGCATAGCGTATCAAGCCGCGCGGCTCATTTATTTTGTCCATCACCGAATCGCAGGCATCGATACACATACCACAGGTAATACAGCCTTCCTGCTGGCCTTTACGAATATCAATACCTGTCGGGCAGACGTTGACACAAAGTTTGCAATCTATGCAGCTACCTTTACTGGGATCGGTCTGACCTTTTTTCAGTTTGCCACGAGGTTCGCCCCGCTCGGCATCATACGCAGGCAAAATTGTATTCTGGTCATACATAACGCCCTGTAAACGTGCATACGGACATAACCAGAAACACACCTGTTCGCGCATAAATCCGGCGAATACATAAGTGAAAGTGGTAAATACCGCCATCACAATCCACACGGCAATATGTGCCTGCAGGCTGAAAACATCCCGCCACAATTCAAAAGCATCCATAAACCAGGCCGAAAATGTCAGCCCCGTCAGCAATGCAATTGCCATCCATAAACTGTGTTTGCTGATTTTCTTCAGCAGTTTTCCTGCCGACCATGGCGCCTGTTTAAAGCGCAATTGTTTCTGAGGTGTATCGCCTTCCAGCTTGCCTTCAATCCAGGTGTATATATCTGTCCAAACGGTCTGAAAACAGAAATAACCACAGAAAACCCGCCCGGCAACACTGGTCACTGCCGCCAGCAGAATGGCAAAAAACAATAAGGTCAGCGATAACATCCAGATATCCTGAGGGAAAATAGTCAAGTCAAAGAAATGAAACTGACGATTGGGGATATCCAGTAATACGGCTTGTTCACCATTCCAACGAATGTAAGGTACCAGAAAGTAAAAAAGCCACACCGACATACCAAACCATTTCAGATTACGAAACCGGCCAGACATACGTTTGGCGACGATTTTCTCGCCACCGGCATTCACATCCCAATCGGCCATTTCCTCATAGATATCGCCGTTTTTTTCCATAAAGTGAATCGGTTGTTCAGTCATATTTCTTCACCTCTGGGGTCAGATAATGTGATGCAGGGAGCTTGCTGGCTGAGTCAGCAAGCCGCGCAAAATGGTTAATGCCTGAGAAAGCGTTGCATGATCCGGTGACAGACCCAACGACAATCGAACAGCCTGTCGTTGATTCTCGCTGAAGCCGAAACTGTTGCATGCGACTACCGATACACCTAGTACTGTGGCCTGTTCGGAAAATGCACTGGCCTGCCAGTAAGTGGGTAATTGCAGCCAGATATGGTGTCCTTCTTCATGGCTGTAAAACTCCATACCCGTTAATACTTGCCCGGCAATTTGCTGGCGCAGACGGTTTTCTTCTCGAATGGCTTCAGCAAACCGGTTAATACGCCCATCATAAATCCAGCGTGAAACCAGGGCGGCCATCAGCGGTGACGCCATGACACTCATCGCACGCAAGACATTGGTCAGTCCCAATGCCTTTGAGTTACTGGGAGCAATAACATAGGCCAGACGCAGCGCGGGAGTTATACACTTGGACAGTGTGCGTATATACCATGTGCGTTCAGCGGCTAAATCAACTAATGCTTTAACAGGCTCAGTTTGCAGCGGCGAATAGGGATCATCTTCTATGATGGTGATGTCATATTCATCGGCGATGGTTACGATTTGCTGGCGTCGCAGTAATGACATGGTGGCTGTTGTCGGGTTGTCCATGCTCGGCACCAGATAAATCGCTTTCATGGCATGTAGCCGACAAGCCTGCTCAAAAGCATCCGGCAACACCCCCTCTTCATCCATAGTCAATGGTTGCAAAGTTAGCCGAAGCTGCTCGGCGGCCGATTTCAAGCCGGGATAGACAAATTCACCACAGGCAATAATGTCGCCCGGTTGAGCCATACAATGCAAAATGGCATACAACGCAGACTGTGCTCCACCGGTAATCAAGGTGCGTTCGACGGTAACACTATCTATTGTTTGTCTCAGCCAACCAGCAGCAGCGCTCCGATCATGCGGATTACCGGCGCTGTCCTGATAATGCAGCTGCAATACCCTGTCCGCCCCGGCAATAAGCTGGGCAATACCCTGTGGTATATGTTGCTGTAAACCAGCAGATTCTGGTTGTGGCGGTTTATTCATGCTCAGGTCGAGCAATGGGCGGGCTTCTGAAATATGGGAAATCAGTTTACTTTCAACATGATGCCTGACATAACTGCCTCGTCCCGTGGTGGCATCAATCAATCCACGACGGCGTGCTTCATTGAAAGCACGGGTTACCGTAGTCAGATCCACATTCAATGCTTCAGCAATCGCTCGCTGTGCCGGTAAACGATCACCGGCTTTAACATAACCGGAATAGATATCGGCTTCTAATGCTTCGACGATGCCGAGATACTTGGATTTGGCATCCGCTTCAATTCGGGGTTTCCACAAAGGCATGGCTGAATCCTATGAATAGATAGGCACACGCTAGGCATTCTTCCCGACAAAAACAAGCATATCTGCATACAAAAAACGACAATGTATGGCATGCCTTTTATTGAACTGACATATTGTATGGAAATACAGCTTATTTCATCAGCTCACTACTGATAAAGCCATACAATTTTTTACAACAAACACGTTGATACCAAAACCAGGTGGCATTGAGTTGCGCAAGCTTTAACCAAGTTCAGCGACAAACAATTAATGGGCTTTATGCTTTAAACGAATTTCGCCAATAATCTGCTGCCATTCGCCAACCGGTGCGGGCTTACCGAAGTGATACCCCTGATATACGTGACAACCGGATCTTTCCAACAGGGTCGCCTGTTCAGCCGTTTCCACGCCCTCGGCAATCACG
>NZ_DCSO01000077.1:21678-21947 GCF_002325665.1 Methylophaga sp. UBA1464 | reverse complement strand
TTTCCACGCCCTCGGCAATCACGGCTAAATCCAGACTTTGTCCCAACGCAATAATAGTACTGACAATGGCTTCATCGTTAATATCTGTCAGCACATCCCGCACAAATGACTGGTCAATCTTCAATTTGTTTAACGG
This sequence comes from Methylophaga sp. UBA1464, assembly GCF_002325665.1. Taxonomy (NCBI): domain Bacteria; kingdom Pseudomonadati; phylum Pseudomonadota; class Gammaproteobacteria; order Thiotrichales; family Piscirickettsiaceae; genus Methylophaga; species Methylophaga sp. UBA1464. Next base: position 21,811 of record NZ_DCSO01000077.1, on the reverse strand, counting down.
CAGTAATTTTAAATAACTCAATGACGCGTAACCGGTACCGAAGTCATCCAGGGCAAAGCGTAATCCTCGCTGACGTAACATATTCATTCGCTCGATAGTGAGATCAATATCTTCAATCAATAAACTCTCTGTG
>NZ_DCSO01000077.1:15150-21557 GCF_002325665.1 Methylophaga sp. UBA1464 | reverse complement strand
TTCCAGTTCCAGATGGTTGGGGTTCACACCAAATTCGTCGATGCAGCTGTCTATATACTCAACAAACTGCAAATGACGGAACTGTCTGGGGCTGATATTGACCGATAAAGTCAGATTCTCCATGCCTGGTAGCGTTGACCACTCAGCCAGTATTTCACAGGCTTTTCTCAACACCCATGCACCCAATGGGATGATCAGGCCACTCGACTCAGCGACCGGGATAAAGTCAGCAGGTGAAATAAACCCTTCTACGGGATCATGCCAGCGTAATAACGCTTCCATTCCAACATATTGCTGATCACTACTGATTTGCGGTTGCACGTACAATTCTAACTGCTGCAGTGAAATAGCTTCTCGTAATTTGCGTTCCAATTCACTGCGACGGTTCACTTCTTTCTGCATGATCGGGTCAAAAAACCTCAGGCTGTTACGGCCTGATGCTTTGGCCCGGTATAGCGCCATATCAGCCTCTTGCAGTAAACGTTCAACATCGCCTTCTGCATCAGAAAATAAGGCAATACCCACACTGGCAGAGGCAATATACTGTGTCTGATCCAATATAAAGGGCAACACAAAATCCAGCAGGATCTCTTCAGCTAGCTGTTGTGCGGCCGCTTCCACCTCAACTCGATTTGCTCCCATGTTCGGCTTGACGATAACAAACTCGTCCGATCCCAATCTGGCAACTAAATCATTGGGTGCCAACCGTGATTGAAGGCGTTTGGAAACCCCCTGGAGTAATAAATCGCCTGCGTGATGTCCTAACGTGTCATTCAAGGTTTTAAACGCATCAAGATCGATTATCAATAATGCGCCTTCCATTTTCGATTGATGACTTTCTGCCAGTGAATCATCCAGAAATTCCATCAGTAACCGACGATTTGCCAATCCCGTCAACGAATCATATAACGCCAGTTTACGAAGCTGCTTTTGAATCAAAAGATGATCCGTGATGTCTGTCGAGATGCCGCATAAGGCGTAGATAGTGCCGTCTTCACGCCGCAACGGCATTTTGACCGATAAGAAGGTTAGAGGTTTAGCAGAGCCATGAACCTTAATGGTTTCTTCCTCTACAATACGTTCACCTTTTTCGATAACCCTTAGATCATTTTCACGCAAAGTCTGGCAGGTTTCACGGTCAAACAGTATTTCATCGGTTTTACCTAATATATCTTTATCTTCCAGGCCAATCAGTTTGCACAGGTTTTGATTGACATACTGGTAATGCAATTGCAGATCTTTGATATAAACATGGGCATCGACACTATCCAGAATGACACTCAAATTTTGCTGAGTTTGACGCAGCGAAATATTTTTTTCATGAACGCGACGCCGCATTAACAGTGAAAATAGTATTGCGCTGGCAAAACCTGCAATCAGGGCAATAACTAACCACCAGATTTCTTTTGGAATGGTTGTCTTGGTTTCAGAACTATTCCAATCATTCAAAATGGAAAAGTAGGGCGACTCAGTGTCTGCTTGCCATTGTTGCAAATACTTATCAATGGCCTGCAACACTTCGCCATGCTGACCGCGAGTCGTTGCAAAATACAAACGGCTGGGTTGAAAAACAACCGGCGTGGGTTTTAAGTTCAGTTCGGCAGCTTTAAGTTCACTAATAAAGTTATTTGCTGTTACGGCATCGGCAATGCCATTCATTAACGCTGCAAAAGCTGCTTCCTGTGTATCAACCAGAACAAAGGTGACATCAATACTGAAATTTTCTGCCAATTGACGTAAATAATCGTATTGAATCGAACCTCGAAGTAACGCCAGTCGTTTACCATCAAGCTCCAGTAAACTGCTCAGGGTATGCCTGCGATTGACATAAATCTGTGACCAGCTGAGTAATGCTGCAGTGGAATGAAAATCATATAATTCACTGCGTGCCGAACTCGCTGCTACATCCGGTAACAAATCAATTTCACCATTGGCGAGCTGCTGCAGACATTCATTCCAATAACAGGGCACGGCAATCAACTGCCAGTTTTCCTGAGCTGCGATCACTTGCAGAATGTCACCCAGAATGCCCGTTAGCTGTCCTTTTGAATCCGTCAACAGCTTGGGTGGATTTTCATAGACACCGACCCGCAAGGTGGTTTGCTCTGCCAATAATTGTCCGCTGGTTAACAATGCTGATACCAGCATCAATAACGAACTTAAATTGATTGGTTTGGCTTTTGAGATCATGAACAGGCTGGCCAATAGGAGACTGTTATATTTATAACAGATTTACTGTGTTCTCACTGACCAAAATAGAGCCATTCAGGCAGCGGTGATTGGCCAGTGCATGATTGGTTGATATTGCGGCCCTTGTTCTGTTGATACCGACTTCATTAGTACCAGTTGTTCTGCTTTAAAACACACCAGAGCAATCGGCACAGATACTGCTCCGCTGGCTTTACGTGCCAATGTAATATGGGGTTGGTAGGGTCTTTCATCTACTTTTATCTCTGCTTCCCTGGCAATCTGTTCCAGCTTACTGACTAAATCAAACAATACCGCTCTGGGCGTGCGACTGGTCAGACAGAAAATACCCGGCGTTTCCCAGTAGGAAACAAGATCAAACTGCATATCTATTGCCGGACAGCGTATTGAGTCGACATGTTTTAACAATGCATTGATTTGCTGTTGATCCAGTTGTCCGAGAAATAATAAAGTCTGATGTAAGTTATCAGTAGTTTGTAACTTGAGAGAAGGGTCATCTGGCAGACGTTTCATTATATGTTGAATCTGCATGCGGGAGTTTAAGTCTGGAGACAGGGCAAAAAAATATCTTCCCGGCGTTAACTCCCTGTTTTGTTTTAAATTCATATTAATCAGAATCCGCCGTTACAATCTGATTTCGCCCATTATCTTTGGCCCGATATAATGCCTCGTCAGCACGTTTAATCGTATCATTAATCACTTCACCGTGCCTGAATTCACTTACTCCGAAACTGGCTGTAATAAGCTGATCAACATTAAAAACATATTGTTGTATCTGAAGACGCATTTGCTCAGCCAATCGCAAAGCGCCATTTTGTGAGGTTTGTGAACAGAGGATCAAAAATTCTTCACCGCCCCATCGACCTACCAGGTCATTTTCACGCACCATCGACTTCAACAGCAAGGCAAACTCTTTGATAACGTCATCACCCACATCATGGCCATACTCGTCATTAATCGTTTTAAAATAATCCACATCCAACAGGATTAACGAAAAGGCCTGTTGTGATCGATTGGCCGCATCCAGTTCCAGAGTAAACCGCTGATACAATGCATAGCGATTGGCCAGCCCTGTCAGATGGTCATGCTGGGAAATTTGTTCAAGCCTGGTATTTAAATGCAATAAATTCCGGTTATGGTGATGCATCTGCCAATAACGATAAACCAGCACCAGCAGTACCAACAAAATGCCAGCCAGTAACTGCCAGAACAAAGCATTATCTGCGGGTTGCGGATAATCGATTGACAACCAGTTAGCCAGCACTCTCTGACGTTCCATCTCAGTGGTATCAGTAATCACCTTGTTGAAAATATCAAGCAATTGCGGCTCTCTGGTGCTCACCCCCACCGACATTGCATATTGCTGATCCAGCACCCCACTGATTTTCAGGTGGGAAATTCCCCAGCGTAACATCTGGTAATTTATCGTCGGGACGGTATCGATATATCCATAAGCCTGACCCGTTTCGACCTGTTTCAAACCATGCCGTGGCGTATCGACAATGCGGATATTGATATGCGGATAACGATTACGCAGCATTTCAACACCGGCATACCCCTCCACCATGACAAAATCACGCTCGCGAATCTGTTCGAATTTCACCACAAACTCATGGTCCGGCTGTGTGGCAACAGCCAATGGATAAAAAATAAAGGGACGCGTTACGTTGAGCCATTCACGCCGACTGGGAACATCCTGAGCACTGGCAAGAATATCGCACTGACCAGCCTGCACAAATTGCAGTGACTGCTCCCAACTTGATGTGGTAACCAACTCTATTGGTGTCTTTATTTTGTCGGACCATAAGTCATAAAAGTCAGACATGATGCCGGTAAACCGGCCTTTTTCATCGATACCTTCATACGGGAGCCAGTCGGGATCCGTACATAGCGTTATCGATTGTTTTTTGGTGAGATAGTCCTGCTCGTCTGAACTCAGAACCACTTCTGCTCTAACAGGGAGGCACACCAAAAAGCCAATCCAAACCAGCATAAATGCTATGTATCGACATACCGTCCTTGGCTCCATTGCCTTCACTAGCTCACCTTAGTTAATCATGATCCCGGATAAATACCCAATCATTTTTTTGACTCATTTCGTCACTGTATCGATAACCATCCAAGTCAAATTGCTTGAGTTTTTCCGGCGAATTAATTTGTTGATCAATAATGTAACGGCTCATCAGTCCCCGTGCTTTTTTGGCATAAAAACTGATCATTTTATACTGACCATTTTTCCAGTCTTTAAAAACCGGTGTAATAATGGTCGCATTAAGTTTTTTAGCATTCACTGCTTTAAAATATTCATTCGATGCAAGGTTGATTAACACGCCATCACTTAACGCCGGTTCTGCTTGCAACGATTCCTGCAATTTCTCTCCCCAGAAACTGTAGAGATCTCTGCCAGCATCATTCTGAAATGGCGTACCCATCTCCAAACGATAGGGCTGTATCAGATCCAAAGGTCTTAATACACCGTACAGGCCGGACAAGATCCGTAAATGTTGCTGTGCAAACGCCAACCCATTTTCATTCAGGGTTTCAGCGTTCAGGCCGGTATACACATCTCCTTTAAATGCCAGGATCGCTTGTTTGGCGTTCTTCTCGGTAAAAGGCGTTTCCCATTGTTGAAACCGTGCCATATTTAAACCAGCCAGTTTGTCACTGATCTTCATCAGGCCGGCAATTTCCTGAGAAGACAGCTTTTTCAATTGATCTATCAATTGCTGTGATTGTGTCAGAAACCGTGGTTCAGTGTATTTATCGGTATGCGAAGGTGTATCAAAATCGAGCGTCTTCGCTGGTGAGATTACAGTGAGCATAAGAAATTTAAGGTTCCTTCAGTCAGATTTATGGTTTAGGTTTGTTCGGATCATCTCGGTCGCTAATATCTTCATAATCCGCAATATAATCATCGTTATCATACACCGCCTCAACCTCTACCTCATCATATAAAGGATTGAACGGAAAAGGTTTTCTTTCATCATTGTATGTCAGAAATAAAACAATTTGCTGGATAAAGCGGGCCAAATCTTTTGAAAAACCCCGGATTGATTCATTGGCACTACCGCTAAATAATGCAAAGACAAACTGCACAATGACCACTATGGCTAAAACAGTCATGGTCAGATACAGCACAAAACCATAAAGCAACATATACAGTAAGCGGATTAGTTGCTGCTTTTCACCACTATCTTTAAGACCAGTGTTATCCATGTCGTGTCTCCTGATTAATGATAAGTCCATATCACTTTAACACTTCCATTACGCATTGCGGATAGTCAAAACATAAATTTCATAAACTGAGCAATTACTGGAGCAATCAGCTGGTTTGTGGGAAACTTTGGCGTTTATTCCTGTTGATGACCGAAACCACCATGGACCGATTTTTTATCACTTTGGAAACCTCGATAAACCGTTTTACCGAATACACCGGCAAACTCAGTAGCTGGCTGGTATTACTGCTGGTATTGTTAACCTGTTACGACGTGATGATGCGTTATCTGTTTCAACAAGGCTCTGTAGGACTGCAAGAACTGGAATGGCACCTGTTCGCGCTCATATTTCTACTCGGCAGCGCTTATACCTTGAAGCACGACGCCCATGTGCGGGTGGATATTTTATATCGCAGTCAGCGCCTGACGGATAAGCATCGCGCCTGGATAGATACGCTTGGCATTGTATTGTTTCTGATGCCGTTCTGTCTGCTGATTCTGATCAGCAGTTGGCCATTTGCCTACAATTCGTTTCTCTATCAGGAAGGCTCACCAGACCCGGGCGGCCTGCCCTATCGGTTTATTCTCAAATCAGCACTGTTATTGGGCTTTCTGTTGATAATGATTCAGGCGGTGGCTGAGCTAATTCGTAATATCCGCATTATTCGCAGTCATCAGGAGCAAAAGTAATGGAATATATTGCTCTGCTGATGTTTGGACTGTTAATCCTGCTGTTACTGACCGGTTATCCGGTCGCCTTCGTGCTGGGTGCCATTTCGTTGTTATTTGGCAGTATCTATCTGGGTTTTGATTTCTTCCAGCTGTTGCCGTTTCGCATCTGGGGCATCATGACCAACTTCACCTTGCTGGCTGTCCCTCTTTTTGTGTTTATGGGGGTTGTGCTGGAAAAATCCGGTGTCGCGGAAGAATTGCTCGATACCATGGGCCGGGTATTTGGCCGTATTCGTGGAGGCCTGGCTATCT
>NZ_DCSO01000077.1:12935-15074 GCF_002325665.1 Methylophaga sp. UBA1464 | reverse complement strand
GCGCTGCTGGCAGCAACAACCGGAGTCGTGCGTGCGTCGGTGGTGACCATGACCGTCATTGCTTTACCTACCATGCTCAAACGCGGTTATGCACCGTCATTAGCCAGTGGCACCATTGCTGCTTCCGGGACATTGGGACAGATTATTCCACCAAGCATTATTCTGATTCTATTAGGCGATGTAATTGGCGTACCGGTAGGTGAATTGTTTATCGGTGCCGTGGTCCCGGGCATGATGTTGATCATGGCCTATATGCTTTATATTGCGTTTGTTGCATGGCGCCACCCGCATCTGGCACCCGCCGTGCGTGATGACAATCCTGAACTTGCTGCACTATGGATCAGTGTTATAAAAAGCTTGCTGCCGCCTTTATTTCTTATCATTGCCGTTTTGGGATCGATTTTTTACGGTATTGCCTCACCTACTGAATCTGCTGCAGTGGGTGCATTAGGGGCGTTGATTCTGGCCGCCCTGCATCGCCGTCTGAGTATCGCTAATCTTAATGATGCGATGCAAAAAACAGCACGCTTGACCAGCATGGTGTTTTTAATATTTATCGGTGCCACGGCGTTTGGTCTGGTCTTTGTCGGCATGGGTGGTGATGGTCTGATTCTGGATATATTTTCCGAACTGCCTGGAGGCAAATGGACGTTTCTGCTCCTCAGCATGTTACTGATTTTTGTTTTAGGATTTTTTCTGGATTTTATCGAAATCTGCTTTATCGTCGTGCCAATTATTGCGCCAGTGGCAATACATATGGGAATTGATCCGTTGTGGTTTGCCCTGCTGATCGCGATTAATCTGCAAACCTCGTTTCTGACGCCACCATTTGGTTTTTCATTGTTTTATCTGAAAGCCAGTGCACCACCGACATTAAAACTAATGGATATTTACCGTGGAATTCGACCGTTTGTGATGATTCAGTTGCTGGTTCTGGGACTATTGATTGCGGTTCCGGGCATTACGTTGTGGTTGCCGGGGATGATGGAATAAATCAGTTATCTGCAAAACTGATGCTTTGTACCTTGGAGATATTATCTTCAGCCAGGTGCAGCATCATTAAACGATCCAGCCCTAAAGCCACACCACTGCATTGGGGCAAACCGGACTGCATCGCTGCCAGCAGATTTTCATCTATGGGCATGACAGGTTTTCCCTGCTGCTGACGTGCGATATTATCGCGTTCAAAGCGTTGCCTTAACTCAGTGGCATCACATAACTCGTCATAACCATTCGCCAGTTCCATACCACCAGCGTACAGTTCAAAACGCATTGCCACTGGCTGACCGGCTGCATTTGGTTGAATTCTGGCAAGCTGTGCCTGTGATGCAGGAAATTCGGTGACCAGCACCGGCGTATTTAAAGCTTTTAACTCTGGTTCAATCACTTCACTCATCAGCATTTCCAGCCAGCCATCATAATCCGTCTGCCAATCGGCAGGTAAAGCTGAAATATGCTTTAAAGCCACGGCTTTGAGTGTATCAACATCAGTTTGATAAATATCCAGCTGCAGATACCTGGCGAATAAATCACTGTAAGCGCAGGTTACTGCTGGAGGCGTTCCGATAACCTGCTGTATAAAGGCATTAACTTCTGCCATTAAATCCGCCAGCGTAAATCCTGGGCGGTACCATTCCAACATAGAAAACTCGGGTGTATGTTGCCGTCCTAGCTCGCCATTGCGAAATACCGTGGCAATCTGATAAATCCCACCACTACCGGCCGCTAGCAAGCGTTTCATCGCAAATTCAGGGGAGGTATGCAGATAAAGCGTTTTCGAACGATTTCCAGCTTCAAACAGCGTATGAAAACTATCGAGATAAGGCGCCGTTGGTGCCGCCGAAGACAGGATCGGTGTACTGACCTCCAACACTTCACGTGTCGAAAAAAAACGGCGGACATTTGCTAAAAGCTCTGCCCGCCGTTTTAATATGCTCTGTAATTGTTGGCCTTGCAGCATGAGTTATGCTCTAGGGCCTGTCATCATTCAAATGGCACATCAACAGCGCAAAAAACAAAATTGTTTTAATCTTTCTTGGCGCGTTCATCGTAAGATGCTGAACGGGTATCAACCCGTAACACTTCACCGATTTCGATAAATAACGGTACACGAACCACAGCGCCAGTTTCTAACGTTGC
>NZ_DCSO01000077.1:0-12883 GCF_002325665.1 Methylophaga sp. UBA1464 | reverse complement strand
CCGCCACCAGAGGTGTCACCACGCACACCTGGATCGGTTTCAACCACAGTCAGATTAACAAAGTTAGGTGGTGTGACCAGCAACGGCGTGCCATTCCACAAAGTTACTGTGTAGGTATATTGTTCTTTAAGCCAGTCTTTGCTGTCCGTAATGGCATTGGCATCGGCAGCATATTGTTCAAAGCTGGTCGGATCCATAAAGTGCCAGAATTCACCGTCGGTATAAGAAAATTCCAAATCAATCTCAACGACATCGGCACTTTCAACGGATTCATTGGTTTTGAAAGTACGTTCGTTAACACGACCTGTTTTCAGGTTACGGAATTTTACGCGATTAAACGCCTGGCCTTTACCGGGTTTCACAAATTCATTTTCGATGATGCTGCAAGGATCGCCATCCATCATGAATTTCAGTCCGGCTTTAAACTCATTTGTACTATAACTTGCCATGCTTACCTCTTTTGGGGGACGATCGTCGCCTGTTCACAAAATCAAAGCCCACTATGATACCGCAATCGCAAGCTGACGTAATCTTTGCTGATTGGCAGGATGAATTAAGTCATGCCATTAAAAACCCAACAGTCTTGCTGCAAATGCTGGGGCTGGAGAATCGTCTGCAAGCGATTGATGCCGAGAGCTTAAAAAACTTCCCGCTACGCGTAACGCAAAGTTATATCAATAAAATGCGCTATGGCGATCCTCAGGATCCCCTTTTGCGTCAGGTTTTCCCGCTGATTGATGAAAATATTGAGGTCGAAGGTTTTTCAGCGGATCCGGTGGGAGATCATCTGGCAATCAGCTCACCCGGTATTTTGCATAAATATCAGGGCCGGGCATTATTGCTGACAACCGGAGCCTGTGCCATTCATTGCCGTTACTGTTTTCGCCGGCATTTTCCGTACAGTGAAAGCAATCCATTAGCGAGTCAATGGCAACAATCAATCGCTGCACTGCAAAGTGATAACAGTATTCGTGAAGTTATTTTCAGTGGCGGTGATCCGCTGGCGTTAACCGATGCAAAATTAGCCGCTATGGTAGAAGACTTACAAAAAATCCCCCATATCAAACGGCTGCGAATTCATACCCGATTACCATTAGTGCTGCCTAAGCGAATCAATAAAAGCTTATTGAGCTGGGTCAGTAAATCCTCCTTACGTGTAGTAATGGTCATCCATGCTAATCATGCCAATGAAATTGATGCTGAAACCGCTGATGCACTATCACTGTTACGCGATGCCGGGTGTGAGTTGTTGAACCAGGCGGTGCTGTTACGGGGAGTTAATGATGATGCTGAGAGCTTAATCGCACTAAGTGAAAAATTAAGCGAGGTTCAGGTCTTGCCCTATTACCTGCATTTACTCGATAAAGTGCAAGGTGCCAGTCATTTTGATGTAGACGAAGCTAAAGGCATTGCCTTAACCGCTGAGATGCGCCGTGAATTACCCGGCTACCTTGTGCCGCGGCTGGTACGCGAGCAACAAGGTGAAGCCAGTAAAACCATTATTGCTTAGGCGCTTTTTTCCGTTCAGACATCGGAATATATTCACGCTGTTCATGTCCCACATAAATCTGCGTTGGACGATAAATACGGTTATTGGAAATCTGTTCGCGCCAATGTGCCAGCCAACCGGCTGAACGAGCAACCGCAAACAAGGCAGTGAACTGATCTTCTGGAATGCCCATTTCCGAATACAGAATACCGGAGTAGAAATCTACATTCGGATACACGCCTTTATGGCCCAGACGATCCACACAGACTTCTTCCAGCTTCATTGCGGTAGCAAACATCTTATCCAGTGAACCACCGCGTTCTTCCACCAGCTTGGTCACCAGTTTATGCAGGATAGTGGCGCGGGGATCCTTAACCTTATATTCCCGATGCCCCATGCCCCAGATAACTTCTTTATTGGCCAGTTTCTTATCAACCCAGGCTTCAACATTATCAGGCGAACCAATTTCCTGCAGCATGCCGACGACACGCTGATTAGCTCCACCATGTAACGGGCCAGAAAGTGTACCAATTGCTGCCGAAATAACGCTGTAAGGTGATGCCAATGTGGAACCCGCAACCAGGGCGGCAAAGGTTGACGCATTCAACGTATGTTCAGCATGCAGAATCAGACAGACGTCCATAATGCGCGCCATCAGACTATCCGGTTCTTTACCGGTAAACATATACAACAGATTTTCGGCTACCGATAAGTCATCGCGAGGATTGATTGGATCGTAGCCCTGACGCATGTGTTCCCACATCGCCACCAGAGGCGCCATCTGCGCAATGATATTGACCGTCATATTGCGGACATAATCGATATCTTTACAGCTATCCGCATCGGTCAGACATTCGGTTCCGGGATAAAACATGCCCAAACTGCAAACCGCAGTTTGTAACATATCCATCGGATGACCGGTATGCGGAAAATGCCGCATCATTTCGCGGATATGATATTTGATACGGTAGCTGCTGCGCAGTTGTTTGGAAAAGCGATTCAGTGCAGCTTTGGTAGGTAATTCGCCATCGAGTAACAATAGCGTGGTTTCTTCAAAAGTACTGTTGGTTGCCAGTGTTTCCAGTGGATAACCACGGTAACTAAGGATGCCTTTTTCGCCATCAATAAATGAAATGGCTGACTTCGTGGCAGGCACACCTTCCAGGCCGGGTAAAAAATCGCTCATCTACTACCTCGTGTTTAAATCCAGCTGGTGGAGTTATTGAAAATGCGGCTCATTATACTGCAAAGGGAAAAGACCGAAACCCCGACCAGGCCAGTGCAGAGAAAGCTGAATGTCAGCCTAATGTATCAGCCCAGATATTTTCCGCCCAGCCTTGGGCATAGAGACCTTCCTGTTCACTGGCGGATTCGGAAACCCCGCCGCTGGGATGAGGCAGCATATCCCGGCTATCTTTATCATAACGATAAACAGCGGCAACATGCCCCGCTTGCTGTCCATCAACAAAACTGTAACAGGTATTGCTGAATACGGGTTGCTGTTCGGGTAATTCATCGCGTAACAAAGCAATTACCGCAGCCGCACAGACCTTGGCTTGCTGATTGGCAATATGTGCCGATTTGGGGACTTTAGCTGCCACTGCATCACCGATCACATGCACCCGCTCAACCGCCGTGGATTCATAAGTCAGATAATCAACATCACACCAACGGTTATCAATATTAATCACCCCCGCCATCGCAGCTACTTTCCCGGCTCTCTGAGGGGGGATAACATTTAAAACATCAGCTTTGTAACTTTCGAAAAAACTTTCAACTTCAAGATTAGCGACGTTGACCGATTCAACTGGATTCATCGGTTGATACTCGATAAAGCCATCATAAAGCTGTTGCCAGGCCTCGGTAAATAACGCTTTTTTGGAAACAATATCCGGATTGGCATCCAATATCAGTAATTTGCCAGATGGATTATGATTTTTAAGATATAACGCAATCTGACAGGCCCTTTCATACGGGCCAGGTGGACACCGGAAAGGGGCTGCAGGCACCGTCATGATGACCAGCCCGCCCTGGCGCATCGACTTTAACTGATTAGCCATCAATTCGGTCTGGGCACCCGCTTTCCAGGCATGGGGGACATGTTGTTGAGCTTCTGCCGTAGCCAAAATAGGAAACTGGTCATAAATAAAATCCACTCCCGGCGCAATAATCAACCGGTCATAATCTACACGGCTATCATCCGCCAGCCACAGTTGACGCTTATCCACATCAACAGCGGTTACTTCAGACTGAATAAATCGAATAGCCTTATCTGCCTGTAAGTTCACATATTCATGGGTAAGCTGCTGCAGATTACGATTACCGCTAAGCATCAGATTACTTTGCGGACAGGAAATAAACTGACTGTTTTTTTCTATCAAAGTGATATCAATATCAGGAGCCCACAGTGACAGATATCGGGCAGCAGTCGCACCGGAAAACCCGCCACCTACAATGACAACACGCTGTTTCTGTCCGCGATAACACGCGGTAGATAAGCCTAAAGGCATGGCCATTGCTGCAGATAGATAGGCTGCATTTTTTAACAATTGACGCCGTTTGATAGTCATATCAAAGTCCTCAGCGGCTAATTCACTGACTCAAGATACTTTTTCACCCTGTGCCTGTAAATCAGCGTGATATGAAGAACGCACCATGGGTCCACTGGCCACATGATCAAAGCCCATTGCTTTGCCTGCCACAGCGAGTTCATCAAATTCAGCAGGAGTAACAAACCGTTCAACGGCCAGATGATGGCGGCTGGGCTGCAGATACTGGCCCAGTGTCAGCATACGGCAACCATGGTCCCGTAAATCCTGCATCACCTGTTTGACTTCATCAATCGTTTCACCCAGACCCAGCATCAATCCGGATTTGGTGGGCACTTCAGGATGCATTTGCTGAAAACGTTTGATTAAGTCCAGTGACCATTGGTAGTCCGAACCCGGTCGAACGGCCTTATAAAGCCGTGGAATACTTTCCAGATTATGATTAAAGATATCCGGTGGATTGTCCGCCAGAATCTCCAGTGCCACATCCATACGCCCACGAAAGTCAGGCACCAGCACTTCAATACGGGTTTGCGGCGATTGCTGACGAATTTCACTGATACAGCGACTGAAATGCGCCGCGCCACCATCGCGTAAATCATCGCGATCTACCGAGGTTACCACCACATGTTTGAGCTGCATTGCAGCAATAGTTTTGGCCAGATGATTCGGTTCATTTTCATCCAACGCATCCGGCCGGCCATGTGCCACATCGCAGAAAGGACAACGCCGGGTGCAGATATTACCCATAATCAGAAACGTCGCCGTGCCATGAGCAAAACATTCACCGAGATTCGGACAGGAGGCTTCTTCACAGACGGTATGCAGATCGTGATCACGCAACATTTGTTTGATGCGCTGTACCTCTGGAGCACCTTGAGACTTGGCACGAATCCATTCCGGTTTACGTTTCGGATCACTGGGCTCGATTTTTATCGGAATCCGCGCAACTTTAGAAGCGCCTTTCAGGGCTTTTACATCACGCTTTACTGTTTCAACCGTGTCGTTCATTACTTATCACCCAGTTGCATGTGTGACAGAAAAACAGACACAAATTGTTGTTTTACTGAGGCCATATTTACCTTTACACCTAATGTTTTCATGTCGGTCATTTGCATTCCCGGATAACCGCAGGGATTGATATCGGCAAAAGGTTGCAGATCCATATCAATGTTCAAACTCAGCCCATGATAGCAGGCACCGCGTTTAACTCGTAATCCCAGCGAGGCAATTTTAGCGTCATTGCAATATACCCCCGGAGCATCTTTACGTGCATAAGCATCAATACCATACTGGGCTAATAATGCGATGACTGAGTTTTCCAGACAACTGATCATGTTGCGCACCCCCAGGTTATGGCGGCGTAAATCAATCAATGGATAGACAATTAATTGTCCCGGGCCATGGTAGGTAATCTGTCCGCCACGGTCGGTTTTTACGACTGGAATAGCATTCTTATGCAGCAGATGTGCATCCTGACCATTAAAACCCTGTGTGTAGACAGGAAAATGTTCCAGCAACCAAAGCTCGTCTTCCGTGCGGTTATCTCGTTGCAGCGTGAACTGCTGCATGGCGATCAATGTAGGCAGGTAATCTCGTAGACCGAGATCATGAATTTTCATCAGAGCACGTATTTAACCGCTTCGTGACTACTGAGTTCCTGATAGATGGCGTCCAGTTGTTTTTTACTGGTCGCCTCAATGACCACGGTGATGGAAGTATATTTGCCACCCGAACTTTGTTTACTGGTGACTGCCCCCTCAGCAATATCACCAGCATGCTTGCGCACGATCTCCACCACAATATTATCCAACTGCGGGTGGGTTTCTCCCATTGCCTTTACCGGATATTCACAGGGAAATTCCAGTAAAGTATCTTCTCCGCTTGCTTCACTCATCAAGCTACCTCATTTTTATATTGCTGAAACAACGCATCCATTTGCTGCCAGACCGGACCGGGCTTACCGCTACCGACAATCTCACCATCCAATAATGTGACTGGCACAACTTCTTTCGTCGAACTGCTGATCCATATTTCATCAGCATTACGTAAAGCGGATTCGCTGATCGCTCTTTCATGTAAGGGAATATCGGCTTTCGCTGCTAATTCGATGAGCAGATCACGGGTAATACCGGGCAAGACTTTTTCATCTTTCGGTGCCGTGAAAATAACGCCGTCGATCACCGCATAGGCATTACTGGCCGAGCCTTCAGTGAGATAATTGTCACGAATCAGTAATGCTTCCTGCGCCCCCGCATCCTGCGCCAATTGCTTCATCAAACTATTTGCCAGCAAGGTTATCGCTTTGATGTCACAACGCATCCAGCGAATATCTGCTGTAGTAATCGCTTTGATGCCTTCGGTTTTCCAGCTTTCAGCAACCGGATGCAAAGGATTACTCATCATAAACACACTAGGCGCAACACCGATTGGGAAAATATGATCGCGGGGTGCAACGCCACGGGTAACCTGTAAATATAAGGATTGATTACCCGCATTATTCCGGGCGATCAGCTCATTTACAATGTCAGTCCATTGCTTACCGGAGAACGGATTTTCAATGCGAACGCCATCCAGACTGTTCTGCAATCGCTGCAAATGACGATCCAGTAAAAAGGCATTTCCGGCATACACCGGAATCACCTCATAAACACCATCACCTAGTAAGTACCCGCGATCATAAACAGAAACCTGTGCTTTATCGGCGGATAGAAACTCGCCATTAAGATAAACAATTGCCACGTCTTATTAACCCCAGATCAGCATTAACAAGCTGTCCAGGATTCTTCTCCACCAGCTGCCTTTTTCAATATTTTCTACAGCCACCAGCTTTTGCTGAGCAACCACTTCGTCTCCCAGACGGATCTCAACTTCACCCAGCTCAGTGCCTTTGACTATCGGTGCTACAACCGGTTGCTGAATATTAGTGGAGGCCTGTAAATCTTTATAGCGGCCGCGCGGAACAGTAATCGATAACGGCTGAGCCAAACCCAGGTTCAATTGTTTGGTTTCACCTTTCCAGACTTTAGTCTGAGTAATCGCTTCATCGGCAGCATAGAGTTGATGCGTTTCAAAAAAACGAAATCCAAAATTAAACATCTTCTGGATTTCCTGAGCACGAGCGTTCTCACTGGCAGTTCCCATTACAACAGCAATTAAACGCATACCATCGCGCTTGGCTGATGCAGACAAACAAAAACCGGCTTCTTCGGTATGACCGGTTTTCAAACCATCGACAGTATTATCACGCCATAGCAACTTATTACGATTGTGTTGGGTGATACCGTTATAGGTATATTCCTTTTCGGCATACCATTTGTAATGCTCGGGAAAATCGCGAATCAATGCCGCAGACAGAATGGCAATATCATGGGCTGTAGTATAGTGCTCCGGCCCGGGTAACCCGGTGGCATTTTCATAATTGGTATTGAACATACCAAGTTTTTGAGCATATTGATTCATCATCTGGGCAAAGACTTCTTCACTGCCTGCGACATGTTCAGCCAGTGCTACCGCAGCATCATTGCCAGACTGTACGATCATGCCTCTTAATAAAGCTTCTACAGTGACTCTGGTATTCACCTCAATAAAACTCCGCGAACCAATCATTCGCCAGGCTTTTTCACTAATTAACACTTCATCATCAAGATTAATGTTGCCGTCATGAATTTCCTGTGACACCACATAAGATGTCATCAGTTTGGTAATACTGGCGGGTGGAAGGCGTTCGTCAGCATTTTCTGACATCAGAATATGACCACTGTCATAATCCTGCAAAATATGAGCAGTGCCAGCGATAGATGGTGCAGTTGGATTCGGTGTAATCATGCCGGCTGCTGTCAGTGTTGAAACACTGAATAGCAAACCTGCCAGACTCATTTTTAACAATTTAATCATTAGTTACTCTCAAGTGTAAAAACGTTATTCGGTCACAATACGGGTATCGGAAAATCCCATATCCACTAGCCTGCTGGCAATGCGTTCGCCATACTCAGCACTTTCCAGTGGTCCGACTCTGACTCGATATAGTGGCGTTTGAGCACGTTCAACAGGGGAAATATGCACCCGTTCTTCGATCTGTTGTTGAACTTGCTGTCTGATTTGTTCCGCACGACTCATCGTGCTGAAAGCCCCGACCTGCAGGAACAATACTACTTTTCCAATTGTGCTGGTTGGTGCCACCGCATTGGAAACAGAGGCGGCTTTGGCAACATTTTCAGTCGCTCTGATGTTAGCAGATGCCGTCACATTCTTTTTAGTGATTGCGCGGACTTCAACATTGCCAGTGCCTTTATCGATAATGCCTAATTTCGTGGCAGCACTATAGGATAAATCAATCAGCCGATCATCATGAAATGGACCTCGGTCATTAATTTTAACCACGATTTTACGTCCATTATCCAGATTGGTCACTTCAGCATAACTTGGTAATGGTAAGGTTTTATGTGCTGCTGTCATGGCATACATATCGTAAGGCTCGCCACTGGAAGTTCGCCGGCCATGAAACTTGGTGCCGTACCATGACGCTTTACCTCGTTCCACATAATTTTCACTGCTGGCAAGTGTGTAATAACGTTTGCCAAATACTTCATAAGAAGCGGGATTTCCATATTTACTGCGGGGCTCATCTCGCGGTACGGCATCCGGAATATTTGCCACATCCGGTTTGACTCTGGGCGCACCATCCTGTTGTTCTGTGATCGTTCCGCAGGACCACAGATTAACAAGCACCAACGATAAACTTAAATGCCTAACTATATGGCGTTTCATTTTGAGGACTCATAAGTATTACGAATCTCTTCGGACAGTTGCACAACCGCCATGGCATACATACGACTGTGATTGTAACGGGTAATCGCATAAAAATTCTGCCGTCCTAACCAGAGTTCTTCGCCACCCGGCTGAGTCAGACTGAAAACAGTAATAGCATCATCGCCTTCTGGTAAATCGGCAGTCGACAATCCTGACTTGCGTAATTCTTCACGGGTTATGCTGGGCTTCAACCCACGATCAACCAAATCCTGTGGTAAATCATTACCTTGATATTGTGTCGCGTGAACTATTGTCTGACCAGGCTGCCAACCGTGGCGACGTAAATAATTGGCAATACTGCCAATGGCATCCGTCGGGTTTTTCCAGATATCGCGATGTCCATCACCATCAAAATCCACTGCATACTCGCGGAAACTGCTTGGCATAAATTGCCCCAGCCCCATCGCACCGGCATAAGACCCTACTGGCTCCAGCTGTGACATTTCCTCCTCACGCGTCAGAATTAAGAAGTTTTTCAATTCCGAACGGAAAAACGGACTACGCGGCGGGTAACGAAAGGCCAGTGTAGATAATGCATCAACTACCCTGAAGCTCCCCATATTGCCACCAAAACGCGTTTCGACACCTAGAATTGCCAGAATAATTTCCGCTGGTACGCCCAACTCATTTTCCGCCCTTTCCAGAGCAGCAGCATGTTTTTTCCAATAGGCAACACCGGCATTAATACGCGCCTGGTCAAGAAAAATTTCGCGATATTCATACCACGGCTTACTTTTTTCCGCTGGTCTGGAAATCGCTTTAAGGATACTGTCCTTGACTTCCACCTGGTCAAACAACGCTTCAAGTTCAGCTCTATTAAAATCGTGCTCCTGCACCATTTCGTCAATAAATTTATCCAATTCCGGTAACTCTGGATTGGCATAAGCTGGCGTCAGCATCAGGCCTATAAGTGTGGCTACAATATGCTTCTTCACGGTGACATCATCCTCCGATGGGTGTGTATAGACATCAGGATACCGAAGCCTGCCAGCAAGGTCACCATTGAAGTGCCTCCATAGCTGATAAGTGGCAGCGGCACCCCGACAACAGGTAATAAACCAGTAACCATTCCAACATTTACAAATACGTAGACCAGAAAAGTAATGGCAATACTGCCCGCCAGTAATTTCATGTAACTCATCTGCGCCTGAGCGGCAATATATAGCCCCCTTGCCGTAATCAATAGATAAACTGTGATTAACATCACCAGACCAATCAAACCGAATTCTTCTGCAATCACAGCAAAAATAAAATCGGTGGATCGTTCCGGTAAAAACTCGAGATGTGACTGCGTTCCCTGCAACCACCCCCGTCCATGCAAACCACCGGAACCAATCGCAATTTTTGACTGGATAATGTGATACCCGGCGCCAAGTGGATCTGACTCAGGGTTAAACAAGGTCATGACCCGTCGCCGCTGATAATCATGCATGAAATACCATAATACCGGGGCAGCGGAAGCGCAAAGTACTATAAAACTCATGAGCAATCGCCACGACATACCCGACAAAAACACCACAATCAGGCCAGAGCTGGCGATCAACAATGCAGTTCCCAAGTCCGGTTGCTTACCGATGAGTACTACCGGAATGGCAATCATCAGCAAAGCCATAAACAATCTTGCAAAACTGGGGGGCAGAGGTCGCTCGGCCAGATAAACGGCGACAGCCATAGGCACTGCCAACTTCATTATTTCAGATGGCTGAAAGCGAAAAAATCCTAAATCAAGCCAGCGTTGTGCACCTTTGCCAATCGTGCCAAACAGCAATACTGCAACCAACATTAAAACGCCGATGCCATACACCCAAAAAGCCATATCCTTAAATCTGTCAGGTTGGATTTGTGCCAGAATAATCATGGCAGCAATGGCGATCGCCATACGCACACCCTGGCGAATTAACAAGCTGATATCTTCACCGCCGCTGCTGTACAATACCACAGCACTAAATACCATCAGCGCCACGATTCCCAGCACCAATAAGCCATCCAGATGAATACGCTGCAGTATAGAAGTCCAGTGAACTCTGGAGACCTTGCGACGATCCTGCAACAACGGGCTTATCGTTCTGGGTGGATTGCGACGATCATTCAGTAATTGGCTCATCGCTCTCTTTCTCTGTTTCTATACCAAAATACACATCAATCAGTTTTCGGGCGATGGGTGCTGCGACGGCACTGCCACTGCCACCATTTTCGACAATAACCGAAATAGCAATTTCAGGGGCATCTGCAGGGGCAAAAGCGACAAACAAAGCATGATCATGCAGTTTTTTCGCCAGGGTTTCTGCATCATATTTTGCATCCTGTGCAATCCCAAATACCTGAGCTGTGCCGGTTTTACCCGCAATTTTGAATGGCAAGTCTTCTCCAATATGCCGTGCCGTTCCGCGTTTGCCATGCACCACTTCAACCATGGATTCAATGACAGCCTGCCAATTACTCGATTTCTGAATTGGCAGACTGTCAGTCTGTTGTCCCCCAATCAATTGCATACCATCATCACTATCTGATTTTGTGGCACGTACCAGCTGCGGTTTATATACAGTACCTAACATACCCAATGTCGCAGTGGCATGAGCCAACTGCAAAGGTGTTGTTTGATTAAAGCCTTGGCCAATGCCTGAAATCAACGTTTCCCCCGGAAACCAGGCCTGATTTCGTTGGGCCCGTTTCCACTCCCTTGAAGGTGACAGTCCCGCACTCTCCCCAGGCACATCAATTCCTGAGCGTTTACCAAAACCAAAATAATCCAGAAAGCCATGCAGCCGATCAATGCCCAGGGCATGAGCCAAATCGTAAAAATAGACATCACAGGATTCTGCCATGGCGCTTTTCAGATCGACATGGGCATGTCCCTGTCGCCGCCAGCAACGATAACGGTGCTCATGTCCTGGAAGCCTGTAAAAACCGGGGCAATAAGTCCGGCTTTGCTCAGTGACCACATTCAACTCCAGTCCCGCTAATGCAACAAAGGGTTTAAATGTAGAACCCGGAGGGTAATGACCGCGCAAGGCACGATTAAATAAAGGTTGCTCAGGATTATCTCTTAACGCTGCATAGTCTGTGGTGCTAATCCCGGTCACGAATGCATTGGGATCGTACTCAGGCTTACTGACCATGGCCAGAACACCACCATTGCGCGTGTCCAGCACCACGACAGAGCCATTGTATTCTCCTAATGCTTCTGAAGCGGCTTTTTGCAGCTGTATATCTAAATGCAGATAGAGATCTTGGCCCGCCGTGGCTGGTTCACTGAACAGTTCTCTGACTGTACGTCCCTGAACATTCGTTTCCACCTGCCGATAGCCTACTGTGCCATGCAACAGATCTTCATATTGCTTTTCAACACCATTTTTACCAATCTGCAGGGTGCCTTTGTAATTCTGCCGATCAATAACCTGCATCTCTTGTTGATTGATACGGCCAACATAGCCCACCGCATGGCCGAAAAGTGTCCCTTGGGGATAATGACGAATCAGTCGGCCCACAACATCAACTCCAGGGAATCGATGCCGATTCACTGAAAACAGCGCAACTTCTTTTTGCGTCAGCTGATTACGAACAACGATTTCTTCAAAAGCCCTGTGACGTTTACGTCGCTCGTTAAAAGCAGCAACATCCTCTTCGGTTAAAGACAGTAACTCCGCCAGTTCGGCGATGGTCTCATCCAGATTCGTCACTTTTTCAGGAATGACTTCCAAACTGAAAGTTGGAATATTTTCAGCGAGCAATACCCCATTACGATCGTAAATCAGTCCACGTTGAGGGGGTAAGGGTTCAATAGCAACACGATTACGATTTGACAGTGAATCAAAATGTTCAAAGTCAACAATCTGCAACATCACCAGCCGAAAAATGATAATGCCGAACAATACCAGAAAGAAAAGCCCGGCAATTATCAGCCGGTTGCTCACCAGACGACTTTCACGAAAATGATCTTTAAGTCGGTGCCGTGGATCGATCACGATCAGCTCACCTGAAAACTACGACGTATTTTCCTTAATACGGCATATACCAGCGGCCAGACCAGCGT
>NZ_DCSO01000095.1:42157-45308 GCF_002325665.1 Methylophaga sp. UBA1464 | reverse complement strand
GTAATATGGTGAATATCATCCGGCATACGCTTCAGGATAATGTCGACCACGGCATCCTGCGAATAGCCACGGTTGGCACAATCACGTTTGATCTTCTGAATCCACTCGATATTGATAACCGGCACCACACCAATCAATAAGTCGGTGTGCTGGGCGATATTGACTTCATCTGTGACGATGCCGCCATGCAATCCTTCATAAAACAATAAATCGCTGTCAGTATCCAGCTCTTCCCATTCGGTAAACGTACCCGGAGGTTGATTGAATTTAACCGCTTCAGATTCATCATGAATGTAATAGCGTTTTTCGCCACGACCGGTTTCTGAATAGGTCTGAAATAATCTTTCCAGTCTATCGAGATGATTGGCTTCCGGTCCAAAATGCGTCAGTGCACGTCCTTCTGCTTCAGCCCTGGCCACAGCAGCTCGCATCTCTTCACGGTTGTATCGATGAAAACTGTCACCTTCAACGACAACCGGTTTAACGTTAGTACGACGAAAAACATCCTCAAATGCCTGTTTTACCGTTGATGTTCCAGCACCAGATGAACCAGTTACCGCAATGATCGGATGGGACACAGACATTCCGCCTTCTCCTTAAAGTCGTAAGCTATCAGTTCTGGTGTTTTTCGCGGGCAACTGCACGGTAAGCAATATCGGTCCGGTAGTAGGCATCCTGCCAATGAATTTTTGCCACCCCAGCATAAGCCTGTTGCTGAGCAGCGGCAACACCGTGACCAAGAGCCGTCACACATAACACGCGGCCACCCGCGGTAACGACATTGTCCTGATCAAAAGCCGTTCCGGCATGGAATACGCGGGTATCTGCGGTATCCACAACATCCAGTCCGCTAATCACATCGCCTTTTTTATAGCTGTCAGGATAACCACCAGCGGCCATCACCACCCCTACGGCAGCACGTGGATCCCATTCAGCAGTGACCTCATCCAGACGTTTATCCAAAGCGGCTTCACACAATTCGACTAAATCAGACAGCAGACGCATCAGGATTGGCTGGGTTTCCGGGTCACCAAACCGGCAGTTATATTCCACCACTCGTGGTGCGCCCATTTCATCGATCATCAGACCGGCATATAAAAAACCGGTGTATGGACGGCCATCTGCCGCCATACCTTTTACAGTAGGTTCGATCACTTCACGCATCACCCGATCAAATACCGTATCAGTGACGACAGGCGCTGGAGAATACGCACCCATGCCACCAGTATTCGGCCCTTTATCACCGTTATCGCGGGCTTTATGATCCTGAGACGTTGCCAAAGGCAGAATATGCTCACCATCCACCATAACAATAAAGCTGGCTTCTTCACCGGTCATAAATTCTTCGATGACCACACGGTGGCCCGCTTCACCAAAGGCATTACCCGATAGCATGTCTTCAACCGCCGCAATCGCTTCTTCAACGGTCTGCGCCACGATAACGCCTTTACCGGCCGCCAGACCATCTGCTTTTACAACGATGGGCGCACCACGTTCCAGAATGTACTCAATCGCATTGGAGATATTGGTAAAAACCTGATAGGCGGCAGTAGGGATTTGATGACGGGCAAGAAAATCTTTAGTGAAGGATTTAGAGGCTTCCAGTTGGGCGGCTTCCTTACTCGGACCGAAACAACGTAAACCGGCTTTTTCAAAGGCATCAACGACGCCTTGAACCAATGGGATCTCAGGGCCGACAACGGTTAAGCCGATATCATTGTTCTGCGCAAAGGTAACCAGCGCATCAATATCATCTACCGCAATGGCGACATTGCTGACACCTTCTTCATTTGCGGTTCCCGGATTGCCCGGCGCGACAAAAACTTCACTGCAACGCGGTGATTGTTTAAGTTTCCAAGCCAGCGCATGCTCACGACCGCCACTACCAATGACCAGAACTTTCATTATGTTGTTGCCATACCTGCTAAAAGAAACGGCCAATGATACCGTAGATGTCTGTATAACCAAATATTAATAGATGGCTATACCCGTTTGATCGCAGCCAGCATTAGGGTCAGTTGATCTTTCAGAGTCACAACAGAGGCACCGATGAAAGATCAGCAGCCCCGGACACAGATTGTAACTGTGGCGGCTTTTGATTATTGTGATATCCAGACTCCAACCGTGGTGGCGATGAGAGATAAACAGAGCTCAGGAAAATATTGTGGAAGATTTAAAAACATCAGAAGCCTGGCGAGTTTTTCGTATTCAATCCGAATTAATTGATGGCATCGAAACCCTTAACGGACTGGGCCCCGCCGTATCCATTTTTGGCAGTGCCTGCCTGCGAGAGGATTCACCGTATTATCAAGCGGCCAAACAGGTTGCTCAGTCACTTTCACAAGCAAAATTTTCGGTGATTACCGGTGGTGGGCCAGGCATTATGCATGCCGCCAATGCCGGGGCATTTAAACAGGGCGCCCACTCGGTTGGCCTCAATATTGAATTACCGATGGAACAGCAACCTAATCCGAATCAGGATATTAGCCTGAGTTTCCGTTACTTTTTTGTCCGCAAACTGATGTTTGTTAAATCCTCAATGGGTTATGTGGTGTTTCCGGGTGGCTTCGGTACGCTGGATGAGTTTTTTGAAGCGTTAACACTGATCCAGAGCCGCAAAATTCGTCATTTCCCTGTCGTTTTATATGGATCGGAATACTGGAAAGGACTGATTGACTGGCTTCAGGCTGAAGTAATGCGTATCGGCTGTATTCAACAGGAAGATCTGAATATCTTCCACCTGGTGGATACCCCCGAAGAAGTGCTGCCCATTATTGAAAAACATTTTGCCGATCTCGGTGCCCACCCGGAAGATGATCAGCGTTTTTCTGTCTGATCTGGATCAAGAAATCGTGCATTAGCCATTCGGGATAAAAATCAGCTGTTTATAATCATTTGCCACCGTGTTACAAGGCGTTTGTTATGCAAAATCAGCTGATCGTGAACCGCCAGCTTATTCAGAAATACGACACAGCCGGCCCCAGATATACCTCTTATCCGACCGCGCTGGAATTTGATGAAACCTTCAAGGCAAAGGAGTTTCTGCAGCATGCTGAACTTTCCAATCAGCGTGGCGGACCGCTGTCTTTGTATTTCCATCTGCCGTTTTGCGATACCGTCTGTTTTTACTGTGCCTGCAACAAAATCATCT
>NZ_DCSO01000095.1:41330-42052 GCF_002325665.1 Methylophaga sp. UBA1464 | reverse complement strand
GCTGTGCCTGCAACAAAATCATCACCAAAAATCGTGATCATGCCGCGCCCTACCTTGAAAACATCTCTAAAGAACTCGCGCTCAAAGCCGAATTAATTGATAGCAACAGACCGGTAACACAATTGCACTGGGGCGGTGGCACACCGACATTTATCAGCGAACAGCAAATGCAGGAGCTGATGGATGAAACCCGTCGTCATTTTCATATTGCCGATGATGCTGATATCTCGATTGAAATTGATCCTCGCGAAGCCAATGGTCAGACCATTGCCCTGTTAAAAAAATTAGGCTTTAACCGTATCAGTCTGGGGGTACAGGATTTTGATCCAGCCGTGCAAAAAGCCGTTAACCGGATTCAGTCTGAAGCTGGAGCACTGGCGGTAATTGATGCAGCACGTCAGCATCAGTTTCGCTCCATCAGCATTGATTTGATTTATGGGCTACCGCTGCAAACACTGTCAGGCTTTAATACGACACTCGATAAAATCATTGCCGCCGATCCTGATCGTATCTCATTATTTAATTACGCCCATATGCCAAAACTGTTTAAAACACAGCGGCAGATTAAAAGTGAAGACTTACCGACCGCCGAGCAAAAACTGAGCATATTGCAGCTTTCAATTGAGAAATTGACCCATGCGGGCTACCAATATATCGGCATGGATCATTTTGCCAAACCGGATGATGAACTGAGCCTGGCCCAGCAACAGAATCGTTTGCAT
>NZ_DCSO01000095.1:39159-41202 GCF_002325665.1 Methylophaga sp. UBA1464 | reverse complement strand
AGGGTTATGCCACCCATGCCGAATGCGACCTGATTGGTTTTGGCATCACTTCGATTGGCAATATTGGTGACGCCTATGCTCAAAACGTTAAGACCCTGCTCGAATACGATACGCTGCTCAAACAAAACCAACTGCCTTTAATGCGAGGCATCAGCCTGAGCGAGGATGACAAACTGCGCCGCAACATCATTACCCGTTTAATCTGTGATTTTGAACTGAATATTGCGGAACTTGAACAAGAGTACGACATTCAATTTAAAGACTATTTTGCCGATGCCTACCTTCAGCTCGAACAATTTGCCGAAGACGGCCTGTTGCAGTATAACTGGAAATCCATAGTGGTCTTACCCGCTGGGCGCTTGTTAATCCGTAATATCTGCATGGCGTTTGATAAATACAGTCAACAGGCAAAACAGCGATTTTCCAAAGTTATATAGGGCTGATGCTGGAAAAAATCCGACAGTACTTCATATTTGGTCGATTAGGCGTAAAGCTTTATGTGCTTGCCGTTATCACCGGATTATTAGCCAGCCTTGCCATCATCCTGCTCAGACTTACCATTGAACACGGTCAAATGCTGTTATTACCCTCCGGCGAAGTCGAAGGCTTTGCCAGCCTGCCCTGGTGGGGCCTGTTAGGTCTGCCTATTCTCGGCGGCCTGCTTATCGGTTTATTGTTTCTTGGGTTAAATCAGGAACAACGCACCACCGGTATCCTGCATGTGATCGAACGCCTTTCGGCCTATGAAGGCCGTCTGCCCTGGCAAAATGCGGTTCGGCAGTTTCTCGGCACCAGTATTGCCATTATTACCGGTCACTCTGTGGGTCGTGAAGGACCCGGCGTGCATCTGGGTGCCGCCAGTGGCAGCTTATTAGCCAATGGTCTGGAATTACCTAATAACAGTGTTCGGATTCGGGTCGCATCCGGTACTGCCGCCGCCATCGCCGCCTCATCCAATACCCCCATCGCTGGGGTGATTTTCGCCATGGAAGTCATCATGATGGAATATTACATCGCCAGTTTTATTCCGGTCATCCTCGCTTCCGTCACTGGCGCGGTAGTGTGTCGACTGACCTTTGGCGATGACACTGTTTTTATCAATCTCAGTGCCCAGATGCAGTCACTGTGGGAACTGCCTTATATTATTTTTCTGGGTCTCGTTATCGGCGGCCTAGCCACCATCGCATTAAAAACACTGACGCTATTTACCAATCTTTACACCAATCATCCATCATGGTTACGTCCGGTTTACGCCGGTATTTTAATGGGCCTGTGCGGCATGATGGTGCCGGAAGTCATGGGCATGGGATACGGCATTATTGGCAGTATTTCCGCCAATGATATCGCTATTGGCACGCTGGTGATCATTATGGTGATGAAACTGCTGTTATCATCCGCCACAGTCGGTTTAGGCATCCCGGCCGGAATCATTGGGCCGACCATGGTCGTCGGCGCCTGTGCCGGCGCAATATTAGGTTACTTCGGACAAATCATCTTGCCCGACTATGCGTCATCAATGACCTTTTATGCCGTGTTAGGCATGTGCGCCATGATGTCGGCCACATTAAAAGCGCCGCTTGCCGCATTAATGGCCATGCTCGAACTCACCGGCAACCCGGAAATCATTCTGCCCGGTATGCTTGCTATCGTCTTTTCCAGCCTGATTACGCACGATTATTTCAAACAGGAACCCATGTTCGTCAACTTGATGCGAGTAAAAGGTTTGGATTTTCGTAATGACCCCATCTCACAAACGCTTCGCAAAATCAGTGTCGGTGCCGCGATGCAACGCAATATCGCCGTGTTGAATCAGACAATCAATCCTGATCTGGCTCTGCACACACTCGAAAACAACCCGGAATGGATATTAATCACCAAAGAACGCAATCCGATTGCCCTGATGCCCGCCAGCGACCTGGCCAGAGCGGTGAGCGTTAAAGAAGACGAAGATGAGACAGAAATCGATCTGATGCAAATACCTGCAACCAGAAGGAATGTCCATAAAATCTCATTGCATACCAGCCTGCATGAAGCCTATCAGGC
>NZ_DCSO01000095.1:32375-39076 GCF_002325665.1 Methylophaga sp. UBA1464 | reverse complement strand
GCTTGCTGCCCGGGTGGTGAAATTGGTAGACACAAGGGACTTAAAATCCCTCGACTTTGCGGTCGTGCCGGTTCGATTCCGGCCCCGGGCACCATCAGAAATATCAAAGCCTCAATACTGAAAAGTGTTGGGGCTTTTTTGTTTATGGCTTAGTGCAATACTTTGGCTGAAAGGTGTCTAGTTTTTTAGTGGCGATTCATTGGTTTATATCTATCTGTGATATTCACCTGCACGTTCCGGTTGATAAAGGATATTTTCAACCCTGACTTTGATGTTCTTTCCACTTGGATTAGGCCAATAGATCTCATCACCCTGCTTCATGCCCAAAAGAGCTGTTCCAATTGGTGAAAATATTGACAAGGTAGAGCCATCTTCCCTGATGTCTTTGGGATATACCAGAGTTACATAAAAAGGAGCCTCAGAAGAGGATATAGATAGCTGGACCGTTGAGTTCATAGAAACGACGTTTTCAGGAAGATGTCGTGAATCCACAACCTTTGCCCTCTTTAACTCACCTTCCAAGTTGAGCTTACAGAGAGCGTCAGAATATGATCTAAAGCCGAGCAAGACCTCTAGCCTCTCAAGGTCTACTGACGAAATGATTATATCGGGCTGAATTGTCATGCTAATAACCTCAACATACATAAAAAAACCAGAACGCAGCTGTACTCTACATTCTGGCTAAAATAAAATAAGGAATATATAAGGCCTGAATAGACCTTCTGATTAGTATAACACTCGTCAGTTTATAAGAAAGTGCGAATATTACAACATCATGTATATATTGCTAATTTCTACTATCAGCTTTGTAGGGGCGCTGACGACAACCTAGAAATAAGACAAACATATAACTATAGATTCTACTAAAGCCACCGTTTCGACGAATCATGATGTGGCTTGTTTTTTTACTCCATTTAATGAATACCATAATGAATTAACGATATGTGTTTCAATTCAGAATCCGCCACGAGAATAGCCATAAAGTGAAGTCAGTTACACATTATTTTTCCAATGTTTAAACTCGACTTTTAAATCTCAGACCATTTCACGGAAAAATAAAAATTTAAACTAGATAAGGTAAATTTATTACTCAAAGTGTAGTTTTTTTTGCTCAAATGACGATTCGCTAAATTAAAATTATTTTTTTTATTATATGGTCAGCTTCTAATATTGAATTTGGTCTATTTCCTGGACTTTGGTGCTAGTTATATTGGCCACTAAAATCCCTAATTCATACAATAACCACATCGGTATTGCCAGCATAAATTGAGAAATAATGTCCGGAGGTGTTAGGACGGCTCCCAGCACAAAGGCCCCAACAATGACGTAAGCTCTGGCACCTCGAAGAGCTTTTACACTTACTACACCTGATTTCACCAATAAAACCACAACAATAGGTGTTTCAAATGCGAAACCGAATGCGATGAACAAACTGATAGCAAAGTCTAAATATCTGCTTATGTCTGTCATTATCGCCACCCCTTCGGGCGCTGTACTTGCAAGAAACCCAAAGACAACTGGAAAGACCAAAAAATAGGCAAATGCCATTCCACACAACAGAAGTACCACGCTGGAAAGAACCAGAGGTCCAATTAAATTGCGTTCTTTGGTATATAAGCCTGGAGCGATAAAGGCCCAAAGTTGATAAAGCGAATGGGGCGATGACAACAAAAATGCAACCAGCAGCACCATTTTCATAGGTACTAAAAATGGCGTTGCGACTTCAGTTGCAATCATTTGTCCTCCTTCCGGGAGGCTATTCAGTAAGGGTGTCGCGAGTAAATGGTAAATATCATTTGCAAATGGAAATAATGCTAAGCTCATTAAAACAATACCAATAACTATTCGTAATAGGCGATCACGCAACTCAACTAAATGTGAGAAGACGGTTTCCTTGGCGTTCAATTGGATATACCTCGATTGAGAGGATTTGGCTCGGTATCATCGATATTATCTTTCGATGAGTTTACTTTGTTGGAGCTGTTTTTTTGATCTACAGGAAGTTCATTGGAAGGCTGGTTTTGCTTAATAACTAATTCTACAGGCTGCATACCTTGGCGTAGTTCTTCACTCAACCCTAAGTCATGATTTCTTAATTCACTTTCTAATCGCTTTAGATCTGCCGAATGCAGCTCTTTATCAATTTCTGACTTTATATTCATTGTGAATCGCTGCATACGCCCAAAAAGTATTCCGGCAGTCCTTGCAACCGCAGGCAGCTTATCAGGACCGATTACGATAAGTGCTACAACACCAATAATAAGCAGTTCCGGGAAGGCAATATTAAACATAAGTTTTCCACTCTAACTCTTGCTTACTGAGTTTCATTTTGGTGAACTTTGCTTTCCACTGTGTGATTTTCGTCGGTGCTTTTCAAAGTAACTGAAGGATTTTCCTCATTGATCGCCTCCTTGAACCCCTTAACAGCACCACCAAGATCACCACCAAAATTACGGAGTTTTTTGGTGCCAAAAACTAAAGCGACAATCACTAAAACAATAACCCAATGCCAAATACTAAAAGCCCCCATTTCTCTCTCCCGTTAATTATGTCTCGGTAAAAACCATACCTACCAAGGTGGTATTTAAAAATTTACGCAACTAACTTCTAATTGAATCGTTTATTTATCTAATTCTTTTGAAAGCAGCAGTGTCTCACTAGGACTTTCACCAAATAATTCTCTGTAATAACGCGAAAAAAGACTCATATGCCAGAAACCCCATTTGGCTGCTATATTTGCAATGGTGGTTTCATAGGGAGATGATTGCAGTTCCGAGCGAACACGATGAAGACGCAGATTCCGCATGTATTCAACAGGTGTGATACCTAGAACTCGTGAAAAGGCGTGATTTAAAGTACGTCGACTAATACGTAGGTTGATACAGATCTCACCTATGGTTAGGCAATCTCCATCTATCGATAAAGTTAAGTCGCGTACACGGCTGACAATATATCGATGAATACGTTGATCATAGTGTCTTTCCTTACAGTCGCTTGCATGCAGGAGCGCCTGAAGACATGTATCCAACAAATTATCTTCAAAGTGACGCAGTATGTGTTGGATATTTGGATCACCACTACTTTTAGAAATATAGTTGGTGCTGCTATTCAAAGCTGACAGCAATCTTTGTGCAACATCCGTAGGAATTATTTCAACTGGATTAACATTATCCATAAGCTTACGAAGATCAATACCTTCAACCTTTCCGGCATATTCTTCCAGGTGTTCAGCCGAAATTACCGCTGCGGTTATTTCTGAAAAATGAGAAGTCCTGAATAGCAGTTCTCCGTTTTTGTCCAAGGTTATCAATGAGTCAGATTTAACCTGTACACCACCCCATGAAGCATCACCCTCAATAATCGTAGGTATGCCTATTACATATGTATCTTCTGGTGCACTTGCTATCTGATCAACTGCACGGTTCATGCTCTCGCGAAAAATCTGCATATTACGCCCAGTGACACTCATAATAGATCCTGTAAAAGAACCTCTGTCTAACTGAGTGTAATCCTGTGACCAGAATGGCAATGCATCGGCTTGTTCCAAAACATCCCGTGATGTCCGCTCAACAAAATGTATTTTTCTGGTGCCAACAGGATTCCTATTTTTTAAAAGCGCTTCTCTAAAATTCATCATGCTCTCTCCTCGCTCGTTTTTTCCGTGGACATCAAGGTCCGGCACTTAAAATATGCCTTATCGAAAAAAATCCTCTCTCCTTATTGTTTTATGCTATTTGGCTTTTTTAGGAGTTTCAGACTATAGACACAACTCTAGGCAAATAGTAAGAGCTACGGGTAGCAATAAACGGCAACACTCACAATCAAGA
This sequence comes from Methylophaga sp. UBA1464, assembly GCF_002325665.1. Lineage (NCBI taxonomy): Bacteria > Pseudomonadati > Pseudomonadota > Gammaproteobacteria > Thiotrichales > Piscirickettsiaceae > Methylophaga > Methylophaga sp. UBA1464. Next base: position 35,249 of record NZ_DCSO01000095.1, on the reverse strand, counting down.
TTTGATGAAGCTCTCATTTGGAAACAGATCAAGCGGAATAGACCCTGTTTAGCCATACTTCAAATGCATTTTCATCTGACTTAATGGCTTGTCTTTCAATCATACTCTTAGATGACTGCTCGGCTCCTAGAGCGCCTCAGTATTATTGACAAACTTCAGTCTCATAACGACGCCTGTAGAAAGGCTTCTGAGTTCACGTCACTTAGGTGGCTTTGGCGACGTTGCAGATAATAAAACCCTCCTCTTGCAGGCATCAAAACTGGTTTCAACAGCCTGACTAGCAAAAATCGGCAAGACTTACCCAAATCGGGAAAAACCTCTCGGGATCATGCCGATTTTTGCTACGGCATAAAATTTTAACTCGCTATAGTTATCCCGTTGCAATTTTACAACAACGGTGGGCCAGTCTTGGTCATAGGAGGAGAAATGAGAATGAATCTTGGTGCTGAAACTTATCATCAGCAACCCCAAATGAATACTTCCGTTCCAGATGCAATAGATTTTTCTAAGTCGAGTTCAACTAAAGCTCGATTTGCCACGATGGTTATTGCAGTCATGATCGGAATAGGCGGGGGCGGTCTATTAAGTACACAAGGTGCAAGTACAGGCGCTTTGCAATGGATGTTTATTGTACTCGCTCTAATCGGTGGTTTTCTTTCCACATGGTCACCATGCGGCTACTCAAGCCTAAGTCTGCTTCGACCAGCCGGAAAGTATTCATTTAGTTCGGTCATCCGCTGGGCACCGACTTTTATCACCCATGCACTGGGTTATGCTTTAGGAGCCTTGATGTTAGGCGGCATGCTGGGACTGATCAGTTGGGCATTGTTTAGCGCCTTACCATTCACTTACATGGCCAGTGGTATAGCAATACTAGCGTTAGGTTACGGTGCACATCAGCTTGGTTTTATGAAAATGCCATACCCGCAACGCCGGGCACAAGTTCCTCACGATGCAAGATTCCGTTTTCGTTCATCCACTATCGGTCTTTTGTATGGCTATGCACTGGGTATGAACTATCTGACCTATGTTCAAACCCCTATTCTTTACATCGTTACTGGCGTTGCCTTACTCAGCGGCAACGTTACAACGGCAATTGCCGTTATTGCCATATTCAACATCGGACGCTGTTTACCAGTTGCCATTAACTTCCTACCGATTAGTAACCAATCAGTCCAAGCCTGGCTGGCTCGTTGGCAGGAACGTGCTGTTGAAATAGATGGATTCCTTCTACTTTCAATTGGATCAGCAGCCTTAATGCTTCTTATTCTTTGAAGCAGGATGAATCTTGTTTGAAAAATTTAGTAACAAAAACATTAACAACAATTAATGGTTGGAGGAGAGATATGACCATAAAACATAGTGAAATTAGAGCTGGACAAACAAAACAATCCAAGCGTCTCGCAGTCAGTGTGGCTTTTGCTGCGATACTGGCCGGTGGCACTCAAGCCGCTATAGCAGGGGGAGCTGTACCTCAACAATTGGGGTCAGAAGCGACCTTAGAACTAATGGATACACCAGTCATTCTTGATGCACCACCAAGTGATGCCAAACGAGTCTATGTGCTCGACGCGGGTGCTTTTCATATGACGTCAACTTATTACACCATTGATGGCAATAACAACAAACTGCTCGGTATGACTGATGCAGGTAAGTTGCCTCATATGATGCTTGGCGATAACGGTAACTTCATGGCTATTGCCAGCACCATGTATTCACGTGTTGCTCGGGGTACGCGTGATGATTATATCGAAATTATTGACTCAAAAACGCACAGGCCAATAGCAGATATTGATATTCCGGAGGGTCGTTTCCTGACAGGTGTAATGCAACGCATGGCGAGTTTAAGTGCAGATGAAAAACATATCTTGTTCCAACAGTTTTCACCTTCACCAGCAGTAGGTCTTGTTGATTTGGAAAAGGAATCTTTCGTTAAGATGATGCCAATTCCAGACTGTTACCACTTGTTCCCAGTACCGGATCAAAAGTTCTTTATGCATTGTCGTGATGGCTCTCTTCTCGAAGTGAGCTATGACAGTGAAGGGAACACGCAACAGAAAAACACTAAGGTTTTTCATGGTGAAGAGGATTACCTCTTTAATAACCCTGCCTACTCAAACAAAACCGGACACCTTGTGTGGCCAAGTACAAATGGTCGTATCTTCCAAGCCAAGCTAACTGCTTCGGGTGCTGAGTTTATGCAACCATTCGATGCTTTCACTAAAGAACAGAAAGCAGACAAGTGGGCTCCAGGTGGCTGGCAACCAGTCAGTTATCACAATGATCGTAATGAAATATATCTGTTAGCTGATCAACGAGACAAATGGACGCATAAGCTGACAAGCCGTTATGTGTTCGTAATTGACGGTACAACGGGTAAACAATTACGTCGTATCGATATGGGCCATGAAATAAATGGTATAGGCGTAAGTCAAGATGCTGAACCTTATCTTTTTGCTTCTTCTCCAGGAGAACAAACTCTTTACACCTTCGACGCAATCTCTGGTGAGGAACTAGGCAAAATCGATGAGCTTGGAAGAGCGCCTGTATTAATTTACTTACCGGAATAAAGTGAGGAAATTATGAACTTGGTAATTAATGACGCTTCTGTCGCAGTTCTAGCCTCGCTTTTTCTTGGGCTGGTATTAGCAGCCGCAGCGATTCCCAAGTTACGACACCCTGACGAGTTTCAGGGTGTTGTAACAAACTATCGGTTGTTGCCATCTTTTTTGGTAACACCCTTTGCAAGATTGCTTCCTCTAGTTGAACTGGTATGTGCAGTAGCACTTCAAATAACACCAGCTCGAGAAATGGCAGCATGGACAGCAACTGGGCTTTTTATCATGTTTGCAGTGGCTATCGCTATCAATGTAG
>NZ_DCSO01000095.1:31165-32201 GCF_002325665.1 Methylophaga sp. UBA1464 | reverse complement strand
TCCTGGGTGATGGGATTGGCTGCAGCAGTGATGCTCACCCTTCTTTATTTGGCAGCCGATTTAATTGTTGGTCTTCCAGCTACTCGCACTAACAAACTTTAGACTTAATTTAAGGAAATACTGAAATGAATGTTGAATTTCTTATTGCATCAAATGTTCTGCTTTGGGGAGCTTTTTTAGCACTAGCTGCACTTATGCTTGGTGTCATTCGTCAGATAGGGCTACTACATGAAAGGTCAGCTCCATTAGGCGCGATGATGATCGATCATGGTCCTGATATTGGTGAGCGTTCCCCCGTCTTTAATGTAACAACCATTGACGAGAAACCATTACTGGTCGGTCGTGCTATCACTCCCGGGCGTGCGAGCTTATTAATGTTTACAGGCCCATCTTGTCCAGTCTGCGCGAAATTATTGCCCATTATTCGCTCAGTAGCAGCAGCTGAAGGAACAGATGTCATTTTGATAAGTGATGGCACCCAAGCCGAGCATCGGGAGTTTTTGAAGAATCATCCACTTCAAGGTGAGCGCTACGTTGTATCTGCCGAAATTGGCATGCGTTATCAAGTTTCCAAAGTACCTTACGGCGTCCTGCTTGACCAAGATGGCGTCATTCAATCTAAAGGTCTTTGTAACACCCGTGAACATGTAGAAAGTTTGTTTGAAGCCATTCGTCTTGGTCACTCTTCATTACAGAGCTTCATGCAAGAAGGCACAGCAGCCCCTGCAGCAAGCTTAGGCAAAGAAACACACGTACATTAACCGGTGAATCAACAGTTATTAAGAACTAACGGAGAGAATAGAAATGAAAAAAAATAAAGGTTTTGACTCTACTATGGAGAAGCTGGCCAGAGGCACTGCCAGTAAAACAGGCCGTCGTGGTTTTATCGGCAAACTCGGTGGGTTTATTGTCGGTGCAGGATTACTGCCCCTACTGCCGGTGGACCGCCGTGGACGAATGAAAGAAGCTAATGCGGCCACAACTGGCACCATGGACAGAAGTGGTTTTCAACCCCAGGATCAAGATACTCAAGCCT
>NZ_DCSO01000095.1:30762-31035 GCF_002325665.1 Methylophaga sp. UBA1464 | reverse complement strand
AAGCCTGTGATTACTGGCGTCACTGTTCTATCGACGGCAACCTCTGTGATTGCTCTGGCGGTACGTTAACCTCATGTCCTCCGGGAACCGAACTGTCACCAAGCTCTTGGGTTGCAAGCTGTTACAACCCTGGAGATCAGCAGACCTATCTGATTGCCTACCGCGACTGCTGTGGCAAGCAGACTTGTGGACGTTGTAATTGCCTTAATACTGAAGGTGAACTGCCGGTTTATCGTCCTGAGTTCTCCAACGATATTGTATGGTGTTTTGGTG
>NZ_DCSO01000095.1:24436-30651 GCF_002325665.1 Methylophaga sp. UBA1464 | reverse complement strand
TTGTATGGTGTTTTGGTGCCAATAATGATGCAATGACCTATCACTGCACTATCTCACCTGTTGTTGGTAAGGCCAGCTAAGGTATATAGGCATTACCTAGCATGAGAATCAGCAGCTTGTTTGTATTTTTATCAGTTGTCCTGGCAATTCAGGCTGCTGACTCTTTTGCCTCTGAACTGGAAGCTTTCAAGCGCCCAGAGGGAATTCCGGCGCCATCAACCAATCCACTTACCGTGGAAAAGGCGGCGCTCGGAAAATCCCTGTTTTTTGATCCTCGTCTATCCAGAAACCAGGAAATGTCCTGTGCCACGTGTCATGCTCCAGATAAAAGGTGGAGTGATGGGCGCAAGATTCCACTTGGTGCGGAAAGTCTTTCGAATCCTCGCCGAACCCCCACTGTTTTAAACAGCGCATGGCTTACAACACTAATGTGGGATGGGCGGGCTGATTCACTAGAGTCGCAAGCCATTTTACCAATAACAACTCAACATGAAATGAATTATGACATGTCAGAGCTGACCACTCGCCTGCAAGATGTCAAAGGATATTACCCTATATTTAAAGCAGCTTTTGGTGATGAAAATATCACTCAACAACGTATTAGTGAAGCTTTGGCCAGCTTTCAAAGAACCCTGGTTTCTGCACCATCCCAGTTTGATAAATGGGTAGAAGGTGACAAAAATGCAATTAGTGAAAGTGCCAAAAGAGGTTTTGCACTATTCAATGAAAAGGCACAATGTGCAGCCTGTCATACATCGTGGCGATTTACCGATGACAGTTTTCATGACATTGGTCTTGAAAGTAATGATCTTGGTAAAGGTGCACTAGTGCCGCCTCAAATAATCATTATGCAACACGCCTTCAAAACCCCTTCACTTCGTGATTTACCTGAAAATGGTCCCTTTATGCATGATGCTTCAATGAATACATTGGAAGAAGTAATCAAGCATTACGAAAATGGCGGCATCCAACGAGAAAGTCTTTCTCCTGAAATGAAGCCTTTTAAGCTGACTGAAACCGAGCGAGATGATCTCATCGCTTTTATCAAAACACTGACGGGTCCAGTACTCGGTATTAGATTTCCTGATATTCCTGAATGAATATCACAACATCATTAATAAACTACATCAAATGAAAATGAAGATTCTCGAATTAGAACGTCTCAACAAACTCTTTTTCAATGTGGTCCACATATCAATCTTGAACATAGTTATTGCAGCCAGCGTTATTACAAGTTTTTACTCAATACCGCTTCATGCTGAGGTCCAAAAAGAAGCTGAAACCAAAATTCATAAAGTCTATTTACTGCATCACGATTTTGAATTTGATTTCTATACAGCATCACCAGGCGACATCATAGAAATCATTAATCAGTCAGATATTTCTCATAGTGTTTACATAGAAACACCTGATGAAAAAATCATTAATATCGATGAAAAGCTTTATGTGCAAACACCAGGCGTTTCAGTAAGGTGGAAAGTTCCAGAGTCCGGTGAGTTCCTCCTGCGCTGCTGGATACATCCGGTCATTCACGCCACGTTGCTTATTTCAGAACCTATAGATTAAAAGGCGGCTAAAGCAATAGAGGTGGGAGATGAAAAAAAATAATACTGAACATAATCCCGACAACGCTGAACCCGAGAGAAGAACAGCTTTCAAACAGATATTTCGGCGTTTTGGTGTTGCTGTTGTCGGCACATTGGCAGGACATGCCATATTACGTTCTCGTCCAGCTATCTCTGCTGAAATTATCCGTCCACCTGGCGCAATACCTGAACCTGCATTTGACTCAACCTGTATTCGCTGTGGCCTATGCGTAGAAGATTGTCCCTACGATATTCTCAAGTTAGCAAGCTGGACAGATGAAGCACCTGTTGGCACACCTTTTTTTGTAGCCAGAGAAGATCCGTGCAGGATGTGTCCGGATATTCCATGTGCCCGAGCTTGCCCGACAGGTGCACTTGACCCTTTATTAACAGATATTCGTAAAGCAGATATGGGCGTAGCTGTGCTGGTTGGACATGAAACATGTCTTAACTATAAGGGAATGTCTTGTAGTATCTGCTGGAGAGTATGCCCGATTCGTGATGAAGCAATAACGCTCGAACCTATTCAAAATGCCAAGGGTATATTGCAAATTCCAACGGTTCATTCGGATAAATGCACGGGCTGTGGTACCTGTGAAAAACACTGTGTGCTATCTGAAACAGCGATACGTGTTTTACCACGCAAACTTGGTCTGGGACGTCCTGGAAGAAATGCTGCTGGTCGCGACAAAGTATGATTAAAGTTATCAGAATTATTTGTACTGCAATCTATCGTAAACGATGGTTGATTTCACGCCGAACCGTACAACTTTTTATCCTGCTGGCTTTTTTGTTCTCTTTTCCATTTGTTGGTGACATCGCCACAGGCAACTTATCTTCCAGTGAATGGTTTGGCACAATTCCACTGACCGATCCCTTTATCCTGTTGCAATCATTTTTAGCAGGTTCATCACTCGCCTATCCGGCCTTGATTGGTGCATTAATCCTAGCAGTGTTTTATGCCCTTTTTGGAGGACGAATATACTGTAGCTGGGTATGCCCTATAAACATGCTTACTGATGTTGCCTATTGGCTTCGTCAACGCTTTAACATAAAGAGTAACTTATCCATTTCGAAAGAACTCAGAAAAGCCATTTTGTTGCTCGCTTTATTACTTTCTTTTTCTGCGGGAACACTTGCATGGGAAATAATCAATCCAATAACGCTCTTTCAAAGAGAGTTAATGTGGGCATCAATGTCAGGGGCAATGTTTTTGTTAGGTTTGTTTTTCTTCGATTTGCTGGTTAGCCGCCGAGGATGGTGTGGCCATCTTTGCCCTGTTGGAGCTTTTTACGGATTTCTCGGACAATTCGGACGTATGCGAGTCACCGCCAACAAAGCAGAGTCCTGTGCCGGTTCCGCTTGCTCAGCATGTATTTAAGTATGCCCTGAACCACATGTGTTAGCTCCAGTGGTGTCTCAAAAGGGAAATAAAGTTACGTCGGGTGACTGCACACGCTGTGGGGCATGTCTGGATAAATGCTCAGCTGGTGTGCTTTCTATGAAAATGGATTTAGGTCACAGACGATCATTTAAAAACATTCCCATTGTGACAAAAAAATAGTGACTATAAATAAGAAAGAGGTTGACGGGGTTTCGCCAACCTTTCCAAGACCAACTAATCAACCAAATTAACACTTCCACGCATCATTGATGAATGTCCAGGGAATGAGCAGAAAAAAGTATAAGAACTGTCAGCACTTAGTGCGCCAGTATCAAATGTAACAGAGGCATTTTCTCCTCCACCAAGTATCGGGGTAGCGGCAATAACTCGAGCGTCATTTTCAGGAAGATAATTATTCGCAAGACCTGCAGGAGTTCCCACTTTAACGATTTCAGGGACATCAGATGTTTGAGCTAATACCCAGTTATGCCCCATACCACCTTTTGGTAAACGACCAGTATGCGCAAAGTTTACAGTGAACTCTTCACAGCTCAATGGAATATCCATGGATCGGGTATTGAAAGCCATACCATCCCCTGCACTGATAGACACTTCACAATTATCTGCTGCAGCTACCGTTGGAAGGAAAGCAATTGCTAAAGGTAACAGTAAGTAAAATCGCATATAAATCTCCAAATTATTTAAATAGAGTCTGTGATTTTAGTCCTGTAACTTATTAAGCATTAGCAATAATCGGCATGGCTTTGCCACTATCGTATTGTTAATCAACTTTGATTGGACCTACTAGCCTCTTTTACATGTATGGCTATTGATTAACTGGTAATGCTGGGTAAATGATAAGCTCGCAAACACGGCAATGAAGCTCAACACATATAATGTAAACTGCAATATAGGTGCGAGCAGTCAGCACTAAGCTCTTTAAAGATTGGGAAGTAGCTTACGCAACTAAAAAATCAGCGAAAAATCAAAAATATCGTCAAATATGGGAAATGTGATCAAATTTAGGGGGCTGTTTTTAGCAGAAATGGCAAATTGATGATTTTTACCTCTTTTCTGTTTAAGAATCCATATATTGAATATGCTTGGTTAACGCTAAAACAATAATCAATCACACATGTGTAAATTTTGTGACATTGTTGTACCGCAACCGTTGATATTGAAGTAGGGAAAGGCAGTTTTCAAACGTGGCGAACGTCATTAAGCTGTTGATTTATAAAATATACTGTTTTACCTGTTACGACTTAAAATCCCTCGACTTTGCGGTCGTGCCGGTTCGATTCCCGCCCCGGCACCATTAAGAATACAGAAAGCCTCAATACTGAAAAAAGTGTTGGGGCTTTGTGTTTTCTACTACTCACGTTATTTACAATTCTAGATGATAAAAATTCATCCAATACCAGCACTACTTCATCCCGAACTGAATGGCATGTTTGACGCTCTTTATACCAATCTTGAAGAAGAATCTTAGTTCGTTTATTGGTTAAGCATTTCAATTGGGGCCAGGCAGCCAATCGAACTTCTTTTCCTCGGCTTTGTTCATGATGGGTTTACCAGCAAACTAAAGCACCACAACGAGTAAACTGCATCAATTTCTTTTAAGTTCACGGCTAAAATTATCCAACCGCCAATTTTGCTGCTTGTTGCCACATAAAGTTAGGCATCGGTGTTTTAAGTTGCCAATTTATGCTCATGGGCTGGGAGCCGATATGAGAGAGATATTCAACTTCACCGTAATTTACAAATCCCATTGTACGTCCGTATTCATCTTTTGTTTGCTCGCGCACAAATAAAAACAAACGCTTACCGATTTCTCGGTGCTGAATATAGTCCTTACCACGCCCACGATCAGGTCTTGCACTGTTTTGCGATTGCCAATGGAAAATATGCTCATTGATCGCATAGTCATGGTACATAGTGGTAGGAGAGAACTGCTTTTCATTTTTATCTAAAGTGACAAACATCAGTTCAATATTTTGCTCTTGAATAACAAACAAACCTTCACGCGAGGGAGGTTGACGCTCAAATGTGGTGGCCCCAAACGCCGCTAATATCTGCTCACGAGCATAACGGGCATGAAGCCTAAGTGTTACATCAGGCAAATTCCCCATCAATTTTTGCTCATGTTTGGTTTGCGCTATTTGCCAATTTAATACGTCCAACAATTCCCCCGCAACGCCAAGCTGATCCAAATTAGTAAGACTTTGCGAAATGGAATTAAACCCTAACTCTGGCCCTGTTTTCTGCCAAAAATCGTAGTGGCACATCAGTGCATATCGGTTGCTAATATCTGATAACACAAAACTTGTTTGGCAAAGCTGTTTTAAAAAGTTCAAGTAAGCGTGATCATCACAGGTCAAAATTCGATTGTGAATAGCATTTCTGATCGTTTTTAGCGCAGCTTCATTCTCAGTACGTTCTTTGACCTGATCTTGTGCTTTTGCGACTAATTCCGCCCAACAGCCACGTTTATAAAGCTCATTCAGATCAATGTGGGGATGCTGTCCTAAGAAGTTAGTTAGGTTTAACGGAAGGTTTGAATGCTGTGGAAATTGACGAATCATGGCAACTAGTCGATTCAACGTCAGTGACGCTTGCCGAATATTGGTCAGCACCATTTCTTGAGTTTGCTTCGTCAACTCAATACGGCAACCAAGCGGCGCATGAGGAAAGCCTTGCTTGATCTCTTCGCTGATCGCTCTTGAGCTTTTACCTACTAGCGCTCTGAATTTATTTGCGAAGTCATACTCAGGACGTGAGTTGCCGACGAAATCTAATACCGTACAGCACTGTTTATCTTCAGCTAAACGCAAGCCGCGTCCAAGCTGTTGCAAGAAGATTGTCAAACTCTCTGTTGGACGTAAAAACAGTAAGGTGTCCACTTCAGGGATATCCACACCTTCATTAAAAATATCAACCACACACAGTACATTGATTAAACCAGTACGAATGGCTTGTTGCTTTTGCTGCCGCTCTTGGCTGTTATCACTGGTCAAGACATCCGCTTTAATCCCTTTGAGTAATAGCTTTTGAACCATGTATTGCGCATGTTCTCGGCTAACACAAAAAGCTAAGGCCTTCATTTTGCCTAAATCAGTAATGATTTCCTGCAGACTCAATAAAATCTTATCGAAACGCACCTGGTTATGGGTATACAGATTGGTTAATTGAGAAACGTCATAACGCCCTCGACTCCAAGAAATAGTGCGCAGGTCGGTATCATCATC
>NZ_DCSO01000095.1:15145-24348 GCF_002325665.1 Methylophaga sp. UBA1464 | reverse complement strand
TATCATCATCAATACCGAAATATTGAAATGGGCAGAGATGACGTCGATTAATGGCTTCTGGCAATCGAATTTCGGCAGCAATAACGCCACCAAAATCAGCCAAAATATCGCCTCCATCGTGACGTTCTGGTGTTGCTGTCAGCCCTAGTAATATTGAAGGAGCAAAATGTGCTAATACCGAACGATAACTACTCGCGGCAATGTGATGCACTTCATCAATTACAATATAGTCATAATAATCAGTGGTGAGATTAAGTTGGCCAAGCTGATTATTCAGCGTTTGAATAGATACAAAGAGTTGACGGTAATGCTCTGGTGTATGACCTCCCACCCAGAGCTCACCAAAAGCGCCATTGCGTAAGACGCCACGATAAGCTGCTCTAGCTTGCTTTAAAATTTCTTCGCGGTGAGCTACAAATAAAAATTTTGCATCCGGTTTTGTTTTGTGAAAACGGGCAAAGTCGAAGGCGGAAATCAGGGTCTTACCAGTTCCTGTTGCTGCCACTACCAAATTACGAAAACGACTATGAACACTGCGCTCAACCGCAAGCTGCTCTAGTATCTCGTTTTGGTGAGGAAAAGGCGTGATATCGAAAAAATGCGTTGAGCTTTGCTCATAATCACCGCGTTGTTGTCTTAGTGCTCTGTTAAGTTTTTCACTACTGATCTCATCGTTATTAAATTGCTCAAAATCATTTGATGCCCAATAGGTTTCAAAGGTGCTAAGAGACTTATTGATGATGTGTGGAATTTCTTGAGAAGTGATTTTTAAGTTCCATTCTAACCCATTGGTCAATGCAGAATGAGACAGGTTTGACGAACCAATATAGCCTGTATGGTAGCTAGTATCGCGCAAAAATAGATAGCTTTTGGCGTGTAGCCTCTCACGTTTAGTGTTATAGCTCAGCCTTACTTCTGTATTAGGTAGGCTTGCCAGATATTCGACAGCTTTAGCATCGGTTGCTCCCATATAAGAAGTGGTGATGATTTTTAACTCTCGGCCGCTCGAAGTGAATGCCTCAAGCTCTTTACGGAAAATTCGGATCCCTGCCCACTTAATAAATGATACAAGCCAATAAATTTTATCGGCCGATAAAATTTCTCTTTTTAGTTCAGATTCAAGCGATAGCCCTGCATTGCTGCCACAAAATAACTCGCTTTGGGTCAAACCAGTGAGGGGAAATATGTCATTAATATAGTTTTTTAGGTCGGCAGAAACAGGGTTTTCTAAATCGTATAACGCGGTAAGAATTTTGCCTTGGCTCGTGAGTAAATTATCTTCAATAAAATCTTTATCTTGAATTTGCGTCTTTAACCAAAGTAATAGTTGGTTAGATAGTGAAATTTGCTGTTGTAAGCGGTCATCACTTGCGGGTACCGATTCAATTGCATATTCCAGAATGTGTGATAAAAAGCGTGATAACCAAACAGATGCTTCATTGCCATTTAACTCACGCTCACCAACGTAAAAGCGCTCACGGTCTATCCTGCTTTCGATGAGCTGCGTAATAAGCTGCTCATAAATTCCGACCTGCTGCATAATTTTCCTTTCATTCTAATGGCTTGTTTGAACTGGTATTACAGCTTCACAGCCACCACCCCACTTTGTGACTTATTCAATCAAGCGACCCGATTTTTTTGAAATTCAACTCACTCTTCGACCTGCTCCGTTAATCGGTAGCTAGTATTTCGACCACCACCGAGGTTTTGTATAAATATACCTCTTGTCACCAGATCCTGAATATCACGTAAGGCTTTGTCAGTAGAGCATTTCGCCAGCTTGGCATATTTGGAGGTATTCATATGGCCTTCAAAGTTATCATCCAACATGCGATTGATAATATCTCGTTGCCGTTCGTGATCGGACGTTCGTTAGTTGTTTTCTGTAACAACAAGCTTATTTACCGCATTTTATGCGGTGATTAAGTGTATTATTCACCGCAAGCGGGGGATCACCATCATTGTCTAGACACTTATCAGCCATTTCTAAAATCGCTTATCAAACGCGATGGCGTAATAACTAATTATTGAAACCATGATGACTTGGATTATGCATAAATTTTTCCATAATCTATACATGAGAAAACCTATATGTATAGATTTTATCGATTTATTAATATGCTCCATTCCTCAAGCTAAATGTCGTTAAACCCCATATCTAAATTACACCCACAAAAAAGCCCCCTTTCGGGGGCTTCTTGTTTTGCGTGGTTTCAAATCTTAACGATTGCAGATGTACATCGTTACTTCGAAACCGAAACGCATGTCTGAATATTCTGGTTTAGTCCACATGTTAATCACCTCCCGGTTATTTCGTTAACTTACAATTCAAATATTACGCCGACTTTTAAAAATGCCATAAGGGGATTTGCTTGTCCGGATTCAGGATTTTGCTTTAAGTCCTTAAAGGGGAATTCAAATTAGAGGTTTAGCGTTATTTCGAACGGACAAAGTTTGTCAGTGTCCTAATCTGGAACGAGAATTTTTTATCAGGAGAGTACAAAACATGTTTAAGGCAACTTCGACGTTAACACAGACGAAAAGAATCACCCTTGCACTGACTATGACGTTCGCAGCCGCTACGTTGTTTACGGCCTGTGGTAGCGATGACAATTCTGACACCATTCCAACCCCTGAAACGGAAATGAGCTCCGAAAATCAGAGCAACATAGAAGCGATTGAAGAAACCCCACCGAGCGCACCGGAAGCTCAAGTGGTGATTGAAAACGAACCTGCCGCTGAACTTGATCAGACTGATACCACCGTGGTGACTGAAGAAAATAACCTCACTGGAACACCAGATGATACAACCGCTCAAACCGATGAGCCAAAAAGCGAAGGAGCAGAAACCCACTTCGTGACGGCACAAGGCATGGTATTTAATCCGCTGGTCGTCAAAATTAATCCTGGTGACTCTGTGTCCTGGCGCAATATGAGTACACATAACTCAGAATCCATTGATGGCTTGATTCCGGAAGGTGCCGAGAAATGGAACTCACCGATGAGTGAAAATTACCAACGGACCTTCACCGAGGAAGGTATTTACGTATACAAATGCACACCACATATTGGTACAGGTATGGGCGGTGTGATCATCGTAGGTGACCCAGTGAATCTCGAACAGATTAAAAATGCCGATGTGACTGGCGGCGCTGGGCGTTTGGTCAGAAAGGCTATATCTGAAGCAGAAAGCATGTAATTCCACGATCAGATGGCTTGACCAAAACACTGGAGAACGCCATTGAGCAAATAATGATTAGCGTTAAATCCACGGTTCTTAACGAAGATTCCTCCCAGTTCCATAAAAAAAGGCACTTATTTTAAGTGTCTTTTTTATATCTGTTGATCAAGTCGAAAACCCTGGCAAACAATAGAATCACTATCTATCGGATAACGTTGAACTTTTTTAATAGATCGTACTCTGAAGTTATTTACCAGTAATGGAATCGTTAAAATGACTGTTAAACCCCGAAGAAGTAGCGTATCAGAGCACGCCATAATCCATAGTCAGGCTGAATTGGATCGACTGATCAATGAATTAGATGCGCAAGAACAACATGAGTTAGAAATGAGCCGTCGATTTGGAAGAAAACCAAGGAAATTGTCTGGAAAGTCTGCCCCCTTACTGCTTGCAAAAGCTTTTCAGAATATTCAAAAGAAAAATTGAAACATAAAGTTAGCTTTAAACTTTATAGCAACATTCCCAACTGACTATGTACAGAAGCAATGATTGTCGTAAATTAATACAAAAAATACTTAACATCCAGTAAGTTTTTAGGGGTGGTAGTAGATACTGGTCCCGGTAATAAATAAAACAGGCACACATTCATGAGTGCTTTTTTTATGTCTGAAATTTGAGATTTAAAATGCGATTGCCTGCTTGAATACGGAAAACTCACCCACAAAAAAGCCCCCTTTCGGGGGCTTCTTGTTTTGCGTGGTTTCAAATCTTAACGATTGCAGATGTACATCGTTACTTCGAAACCGAAACGCATGTCCGAATATTCTGGTTTAGTCCACATGATAATCACCTCGTTGGTTGTTTTGTTTGTCTTACGGTTCTCATATTACGCCGACACACAAAATTGCCATAAGGGGATTTGCTTGTCCCGGCTCAGGATTTTGCTTTATGTGCAGAGTCTATTCAGGCTTCAATAGCCACTTTTAATACCCCGTCTCGCTGATGCGAAAACAAATCATAGGCTTCGGTGATGTTTTCCAGTTTGTACCGGTGCGTCACCATGGGACTTAAATCCAGTCTGCCGTGGGAAATAACATCCATCAGACGTCGCATGCGTTCCTTACCGCCGGGGCATAAGGAAGTGATGATTTTATGGTCGCCTAGTCCTGCAGCAAATGCGCCTAACGGAATCGTCAAATCCGATGAATACACGCCAAGACTCGATAATGTGCCACCGGGTTTCAAGACGCGCAGCGCGGCTTCAAAAGTGCTCTGTTGTCCGAGGGCTTCAATCGACACATCGACACCCCGTCCGCCCGTGAGTTTGAGTATTTCGGCAACCACATCATCTTTTCGGTAATCCAGTGTGACATCTGCGCCCATTTGTTTTGAGATAGCCAGACGTTCATCCACCCCATCCACCGCAATGATAAAACTGGCACCCTTTAATCGCGCCCCGGCTGTGGCACACAAGCCAATCGGGCCTTGAGCAAATACCGCCACAATATCGCCAATTTTAATATTGCCAGATTCCGCACCGGCAAATCCGGTCGACATAATATCCGGACACATCAGCACCTGTTCATCGGTTAAATTATCTGGGACGGGGGATAAATTTGCCTGGGCATCGGGGACCAGAAGGTATTCGGCCTGTGCTCCATCAATCGTATTACCAAACCGCCAGCCGCCCATGGGCTTGTAGCCATGAGAGTGTGTTCCACCATCCTGTGCCGAGCAACCATCCTGACAGGCATAGGACGTATAGCTGGGACAGATTGCACCGGCTATTACCCGCTGTCCTTCATGGTAGCCGTGAACATTTTTGCCCAGCTTTTCAATAATACCGACGGGTTCATGACCAATCGTCAGACCTTTTTCAACGGGATACTCGCCTTTCAGAATATGCACATCCGTGCCACAGATAGTTGTCGTGGTGATTTTGACAAGGGCATCATTGTCGCCAATCTCCGGGATAGGTTTATCGTCAATCTCGATCCGGCCAGGCTCAATAAAAATAGCTGCTTTCATCATGTTTGCCATAACACTACTCCTCGTAAATGCCTATCAGGCTCTCTTGTAAAGAGAGCAATAGAAGCAGCCTAGATCTTTTAGCAGTGTGTGTCATTGACCCAGATCATTTCCGGCAACACTTGCCACTCAGTAAATCAGGCTCTGTGGTGAAATTTTCAGTGGCAGATAAAAAGATGTCAGGCAAAAGCCTGACAAAAGACAACGAGAGAGACAACGTCAACGACCAGAAGAATCTTCTGTTATGTCTACTTATCCGCCTTATTCACTGGAAAAACCGTGAATTATTTCCGATATTTGAAATATCCCTGTTCAAATGCTCAAAAAGTTGCGTTTGCTTCATACTTAAGGTCCGTTTACCAGGCTGGAAAAACCGGCCTATGTAAATACGCCGCGAAACAGCGTCAGTTATTGGAGCATCTGGCTGTATTTGTATGCGTCATTTTGGTGCGTCACGCACCTTCTTCGCTCGCAGCCAGCATGACTCCGCCACACCGTCAGCCCTTTATAAACTCAGTAACACAGGTCTGTGCTTGTTTTGCTGAATTTTGCATTTTCTATGATAATTGGACAGCTTATTGCTTATGACTGTGGTTGGACAAAAGAACTTAATGGTCGTGTTCTGTTTCGTCGCTCTACTCATGATCAATCTTTACGAAATTAAGCTTCTTACAAACTTAAACATGAATTAACAATCACCGCATAAAGGATATTGAAATGAGTGGAAATGAGTCGCGCCTAGCAGCAATTTCACAAATCACCAACCGCGAAAAGATCGCTGTAAAAACCCCTGAATCGTTAGATAAGATTTGGGCAACGGATGTATTCAACCTGGCCACTATGGAACAGGCATTGAATAAATCAGCATTTAAAGCGGTTAAACAAACCGTGCAAACAGGTGCACCACTCTCACCGGCAGTCGCCGATGTTGTCGCTGCAGCGATGAAGAACTGGGCTTTATCCAAAGGCGTGAAGTTCTTTTCTCATATTTTCTATCCCATGACCAATATCACCGCTGAAAAACATGACGGTTTTATTGTGACCAATTCTGAAGGGAACGCGATTACCGAATTCTCAGGCAGCTTATTGATTAAAGGTGAACCGGATGGTTCATCATTCCCGAACGGTAGCCTGCGCATGACCAATGCCGCACGCGGTTATACCGCATGGGATCCAACCAGCCCGGCGTTCATCATGCATACCGAAAATGGTTCAACGCTGATGATTCCAAGCGTGTTTATGTCATGGACCGGTGAAGCGCTGGATAAGAAGATTCCGTTACTACGCTCCAATGCCGCCTTGGATAAAGCCGCTCAGAAAGTACTGAAGTTAATGGGCGAAACCGACGTCGCTACCTTAAGTTCAAGCTGTGGTGCCGAGCAGGAATACTTCTTGGTCGATATCAATTTCGCTAATGCCCGCCCTGATTTATTGTTAGCGGGTCGTACCTTGTTTGGTGCTTCACCAGCAAAAGGTCAGCAATTTGATGATCATTACTTTGGTGCGATTCCAGAGCGAGTACAAATCTTCATGCAGGATTTTGAAGATCAGCTGTATCGTCTGGGTATCCCTGCCAAAACGCATCATAACGAAGTGGCTCCGGGCCAGTTTGAAATTGCCCCGTATTACGAGTCTGCCAACATCGCTGCCGACCACCAGCAGTTGATGATGACGTTGATGAAAAGCACGGCAAAAAAACACGGTTTTATGTGCCTGTTGCATGAAAAACCATTCGCTGGCGTCAACGGTTCCGGCAAACACGTCAACTGGTCTGTCGGGAATGCTACACAAGGTAACTTACTGGATCCCGGCAGCACACCACACGATAACCTCAACTTCCTGTTGTTCTGTGGTGCGGTGATTCGTGGTGTACATAAATTTGGGCCATTGCTGAGAGCGGTTATTGCATCCGCATCAAATGACCACCGTTTAGGTGCCAATGAAGCACCGCCAGCTATTTTGTCTGTTTACCTGGGTGACCAGCTGGAAAAAGTGTTCCAGGACATTAAAGACGGCAAAATCGCCACCTCGAAACAAGGTGGTGAAATGGATCTGGGTCTGTCACAAATCCTCAAATTTGAACGGGATCCGGGTGACCGTAACCGGACATCTCCGTTTGCCTTTACCGGTAACCGCTTTGAATTCCGTGCCGTGGGTTCATCACAATCCGTATCTGGCCCATTAGTCGCAATGAACACCATTCTGGCGGACTCGTTAGAGTGGGTAGCTGGAAAACTGGAAGCTGAACTGGCAAAAACCGATTCCCGTACCACTGCTGTTTTGGCCGTATTAAAAACGCTGATGGAAGAACATGGCAATGTCGTATTCGGTGGCGATGGTTATTCGGCAGAATGGCATAAAAAAGCGGTTGAAGAATGTGGTCTGAAAAACCTGCCAACCACCGCTGATGCACTTCCATACCTGCGTGATGACTCAATTCGTCAGCTGTTTTCATCAACAGGAGTATTTTCTGCCGCTGAACTTGAAAGCCGCTATGAAGTGTATGCCGAACAGTATATTTTATCGATCGAAGTTGAAGCCAAACTGGTGGTCGAAATGGCTAAAACCATGATTTACCCGGCCGCTACGCAATATCTGGCTGAGCTATCAATGGCTAACAGTGGCATGGCCGATCTGGGTATTGAAATGGATAACGCCATTGCCCTATCGATTGCCAATGAAACCAATGCCATGATCGCAGCAGTTGCCGAACTTTCCAGCGCTATTAAACAACATGACTTTGAGTCGATTGAAGCGCACATGAATTTCTGCGCCCATGATATTCGTGGCTTAATGTTGAAAGTACGCGCTCACGTTGATGCTTTGGAAGCGGAAGTTGCTGATGATTTATGGCCTCTGCCGAAATACCGTGAAATGTTGTTTATTAAATAAACCATCACCTCAGTCACACGTAACAAAAAAGGGCCAGAGAATTTTCTCTGGCCCTTTTTTTGTATAGTTTAAACAAACCAAGTTGGCTTTTATTTTAACTCTCAATAGTTCTCTCGTTAACAAAGAGTCAACTATCGGAATCTGTAGCGGATTGCCTCAATTGTAGCGTATTGCTACAATCACTAAAACTGCATTGAGGAAAAATATATGGCTACTAACAGCATACGATTGGATCAAGAACTGATTGAAAAGGCCACCATTATGGCCAAAGCGCTTAACCGAACTCCACCCAAGCAAATTGAGCATTGGGCCAAAATCGGCGAAATGATGGAAGATAATCCCGATTTGCCTTACGAGTTTGTTAAGCAGGCTATCATCGCCAAAGCAGAGCGAGAAGCTGGCAAACTGGAGGTCTATGATTTTGGTTGAAGCCTCCCGTGTTTTACAGACCCCTAACTTCAAAAAAGCTGTAAAGAAACTTAAGCCCAACCAGAAAAAAGAGCTCGATTCGGCCGTCAGAGAACTTATGGCCAACCCCAACCTTGGCGAGCAAAAGAAAGGAGATTTGGCTTTTCTGAGAGTATATAAATTTAAAATGAGTAAACAACTTACTCTACTTGGCTACAGTTTTGATGATGGTGCCTTAGTTCTGGAATTAATGGCCTTAGGTTCACACGAAAATTTCTATCGTGATATCAAGCGCCTCAAATGAAGTTTTGGCATAGAAATCAATCCGAAAACTAGAAACCGTATCAAGCTGATTAATCCATCCTACTTGGTAAAAATCAATCTTCTAAATCTCTCCTTTTTTCAAGGTAATTATCCCTAGCTGAACTGGCATAAATACTGCTCATTGAAAACCTAACGACACTCTACACGACGCAGGATGGCGCTTTATCAACAGCGAAAGCAAAGCGCTCGCACCGATAGAGTGCTGACTTCATTTTCGGAGACTGCCAATGTCAGATATGAGTGCACTAGATACACTATGGTTGTTAATTGCAGCGATGCTGGTGCTAATCATGCAGGGTGGCTTCCTGTGTCTGGAGTCGGGGCTTACCCGCAGTAAAAATGCGATTAACGTGGCACTTAAAAATGCGTT
>NZ_DCSO01000095.1:4447-14932 GCF_002325665.1 Methylophaga sp. UBA1464 | reverse complement strand
GATTTTTCCAGAGATGAATTCTGGCACGCCAGTTTTTTCTTTTTCCAGTTAACCTTTTGTGCCACAGCAGCAACGATTGTCTCCGGTGCCATCGCTGAACGCAGTCGCTTTGTGGTTTACATCATCATCACGGCCTTGATCAGTTTGCTGCTCTATCCGGTGTTTGGTCACTGGGTCTGGAGCAGCGCCGTCAACGAATCTCCTGGCTGGTTGGAGGCGATGGGTTTCACCGTTTTTGCTGGCAGCACCGTGGTACACAGTGTCGGTGGCTGGGTAGCATTGGCCGCTGTAATTGTTATCGGGCCTCGAACTGGGCGTTTCATTCGCGGCCAAGTACAAAACATTCCAGGTAGTAATTTGCCGCTGGCGATATTGGGAATGTTGTTTTTTATGATCGGTTGGATTGGCTTTAATGGTGGCAGTACATTAGCTTTTACTACCGCCATTGCCGGTATCATCGTCAACACCATCATCGCAGCCGCTGCCGGGGGAATCACTGCAATCCTGTTGTCCAAAACGCAACAGGATAATAGCCAAACCACCTCTCTTACTATTAATGGCACTTTGGCCGGACTAGTCGCCATTACCGCAGGTTGTCATGTCGTTTCAACACCACAAGCAGCGGTGATTGGAAGCCTTGGCGCGCTGGTTATGTTTCTGGCAGAAAAACAGATGCACCGTATGCAGCTGGATGATGCTATTTCGGCAGTGCCAGTCCACTTGGTCGCCGGAATCTGGGGCACACTGGCCGTCGCTATTTTTGGAGATTTGCAACTGCTTGATACCGGCTTAAGCCGCTTTGACCAACTGCAAGTGCAATTACTTGGCATAGTCGCCTGTGCCTTGTTTATTTTTCCGCTGACAATCACCTTCCTCTTTCTGCTGAACCGTTACATACCTTTGCGCGTCAGTATCGAAGCCGAGCAGCAGGGACTGAATGTGTCAGAACATGGCGCGAAAACCGAACTGACTGATCTGCTTTCTGCTATGCAAACCCAAGAGCGCAGTGGTGATCTGAAACAGCGGGTACCAGTTGAACCCTTTACCGAAGTCGGACAGATTGCAACTCAATACAATCGGGTTATTGCGAACCTGAACCGTATGGTGACCCGCACCCGATTGATTGTGCGCGATATGCGTGACGGTGTTATCACCTTCTCCAGTCAGGGGATTGTGACTAGCGCTAATCCAGGAGCTGAAATTCTGTTCGGATTGCCTGCCCACCAATTGGTGGGACAACCCACTGAAGTGTTGCTCCATGAACAAAATAAACAAACCTTTTCGGCTATTCTGCCTGAAAAATTATTTGTCACTCTGGCCAGCAGCCAACAGTCGGGGCCTTATGAAATAATCGCCAGAAACGGTAAAAGTGAGCCTTTCACACTGGAGGTCACCACCACGGCCAGCCCAACCGAAGAGGGCGTGCAATACAGCGCCATGCTGAGGGATATCAGTGAAAGAAAAAAGATGGAAGATCGTCTGCATCGACATTCTGAGCTGGCTCAAGTGACGCTGGAAGCTATTACTGAAGCGGTTGTCACCTGTGATGCAGCTTATAAGATCGTCTACCTAAACCCGATGGCCAGTGAACTGCTGGGGCAGACATCCGAGCAAGCCTTCGGTAAACCGATTGACGAGATTATTCTGATTGAGGACAGTGAAGCAGATCCAGTTAACATCACGACATTGTGTAAGCAGTACTCAGATAAATCACCGAACTCCAGCCAAAAGCGTCTATTTGCTTTGAAAAACAAAAAAGGTGAAGAATTTGAAGTCCAACTCAACTGTGCACCCTTGTTGGATACCAATCGGCAAAACATAGGCTGGGTTGTGGCGTTACAAGACATTACTCAAAACAGCCGTTTAGAGAAGATGCTTACCTTCCAAGCGGTGCATGACACCCTAACTGGCCTAATCAATCGACGTGAGTTTGAAAAGCGTTTGGAATCGCTGATCTATGAAGCCCATCATGATAAAGCCGAGCATCTGCTCTGCTATCTGGATTTAGACCAGTTCAAATTGGTAAACGATACCTGTGGACATAGAGCCGGTGATGTTCTGTTAAAGCAGCTTTCAAATCTATTAAAACCCGTACTGCGTCAAAGCGATACTTTGGCTCGGCTGGGTGGTGATGAATTCGGGGTTCTGCTGACGCATTGTCCAATTGAAAAAGGGCAGGACATTGCCGAAGCATTACGAAAAACTGTTACCGCTTTTCGTTTTTCCTGGGAAGGCCAAGTGTTTTCAGTAGGCGTTAGTATCGGTTTGGTCAGTATTACCGAGGAAAGTGGCAGCCTCGATGAAGTGTTAAGTCATGCTGATGCCGCTTGTTATGCAGCCAAAGATCGTGGGCGTAACCGGGTGCATCTGTTCCAACCGGATGACATTGAGGCGCAAGAGCGCCAAGGCCAAATTCAATGGGCAAGTCGGTTACAGGAAGCACTCGATAAAGACCTTTTCCGGCTTTATTTCCAGACAATTGTTCCGCTGGAAAACAGCGAAAACACCATGCCGCATTATGAAATTCTGGCTCGAATGATAGGTCCAAAAGGAGAAATCATTCCGCCTGGAGCCTTTATTCCAGCGGCTGAACGATTTGGTTTAATGCCCAAGATCGACCAGTGGGTGATTCGCAATACGCTGTCATGGATGGGCGATCAACTTCGTCAGAACCAACAGCCCGTATTTTGCTCGATTAACTTATCCGGTGCCTCGATTGGTCGCGAAGACATCCTGCAATTAATTCAGGAACAACTGGAGAAGCGTAAAGTACCCGCAAATAATATTTGCTTTGAAATCACCGAAACCTCCGCCATCGCTGATCCAGCCAATGCCGCACGCTTCATTACCGAACTGAAAGGCTTAGGCTGCCAGTTTGCTCTGGATGATTTCGGTAGTGGCCTGTCTTCATTCGGCTATCTGAAACAATTACCGGTCGACTACTTGAAAATTGACGGTATTTTCATTCAAGAGCTCGCCAACAATCGGATAGATCAAGCCATGGTGGCTTCGATTAACAACATCGGCCATATCATGGGTCTAAAGACCATTGCCGAATTTGTTGAAGACGCTGCAACACTGAATATCCTGCGTCAGATTGGCGTGGATTATGTTCAGGGCTATTACCTGTCACGGCCAGAACCCTTGGAATCACTTATGAGTGTTCGGGTTATGCCGCGTTGAAATAAGGTAATTTAATATCCGCATCTTTCTGGTTCCCACGGTCCTCCGTGGGAATTACGTGATCCATTCCCACGCAGAGCATGGGAACGAGAAATTGCCCCTAAATATAACAAGCTGACCGCTCTAATCATTTGTGATTTTCGAAAAGTACTCATTAAAAGATTGCGTTAAGAAATTATCAAAATCATTTTGATTGCCCAAGAATTTGGCAAATGGAATTTTGCTGCCCATGAGGTTAGACAAAGCTGTTTTAGTTGCCAACTTATCCCCTGGAAGAGAAACATTCACATAATTGGGATTAGTCTTTGAGTGAATATGAAAGTGATAAATGGCCTTGGAGTTAGATTTACTGCCCTCATCAAGAATATCTACAAGCTCTGGATAAGCTATACACATCAGTTTTTCTTTACCATTTCTAATTCGAAATAGCTGTTGGTCACGAACTATGAATAAGACTTCATGTGATGCGTTCATAAGGTTTCTACAAAGTAAAGGTATAACATGGCTGCGTCCTGCACCGCAGAGGCGAAGTTGATTGAATTATTATGTGTTTGGCGAATTGTGGAACCTTTCGTATAAATAACAGACTTCATCTACGATTGGCTGGATTTCATGACGGACACCTAAAGTTTCGAAAACACCAACATCAATGTAGAAAGCCCTAAATAAATGAGCAGGAACACCTTCACTCTCTATTTGGCCACCAACATACGCTGGTAATACATACCCGACAATTGGCTTACTCCAAAGATATTTATCTAAGTTTTCCTCAAAGTGTTCAAGTAAGTTTCTGAGCGTACGGCTCTTTAGAGCGCTATCTTCGCTAAGGCCATAATGTTTCTTCAATGTTTCCGCTCGGTATTCATGTAAGCGATGCTTTCCCGGTTTAGGAGGCCAAAAATACCGAGATAACGCGCCAGCATGAATGAGTAGATTTTGGATTTGATCGAGAATTTCATCTTGCAGCTCCTCAGTCTTCTCGTAGTTTCCTTTAGTTTCATTCGTCATTTCAATAAAGCTTGCCAAAAAATCAATTGAAGCCATTGCTGCTTCAACGTTAAAACGAATGGCCTGCGAATAAAATGCAAGATGAGGAGGCTGAATGCCTCCATATTCTTTGATATCTCTTTCCAAATCATCCATTGAGATTAGACTTAACTTGGAGCAATGCCGCGCGCTGTAGGCGCGTTCCTTTTGAGCCAGAGTTAAATAGCTGAGTCGGATAGTAGAAATGGATACTCATGCTCACATAACAACTTGAGAAAGTCATAAATCTCCTGATCTCCTCGATTCGATTTTGAATGCCTAGAAATGCAAAGGTAATAGTTTAAATTTTTATGCTTTGCAAAAATAATCCATTCTCCGGTAAGTTTATTCTGCCTTGCTCTTTCCTTGTATCCGCTTATTACCATTTCGTGGGCAAGCCGGCCTTGCCAGCCAAATTTTGATGGATTTTTTTGTTCTTCCTCTATCACGTAAGAGCAAAGAGAATTAAATTTGGGGCTATTTTCAAATTCTAACCCCCAGTGATTTACCAGATTTCTAACCAAGAATTGTGCACCAGAAAAATGTGCTTTGAACAATCCTTTAAGCGGCATATGTTTGAATTGGTCAACTCGCTGTTTGCAACCACGACCGACACCTTCCAACTCTTGTATAACATCCGTAATCAGAAAAGAGTCGTGAGTTCCATGCTTACTAATTGAGGTGAGTTGAATCAATAAGAATTGACTTAGCCGATTCATATCAACACCACAAAACCCTACATGATTATTTCTAAAGTGAGTCACTTCATCTTCAGTTACATCAAATCCTTCAAACACATCAGAGGAAAAATTGTTCATACTGTCTAACGTCCGCATTTTCGGCCAGTTTGGAGCGACCAGTTCATGAACAAGTGTTTGTTAGATAATTCGCTCAACTAATCAACCTTAACGCCATATGTTCATTGTCTGACAGCCACAAAAAACTTTATTCCGATTCATCGGACAATACTCGATTGATTTTCACTAAAATGAAAAATCAATCGTTGTTGATTCAACTAAAATCCCATTAACTGATTTTGTTATAGGCGGATAACTTTCGTCAGGTTTGAGCACAACATTACGTTGAATTAAATGCGTCATATTTTCTTGATATAGATCAAAGCCTTGCACTTGCTTAATATTGAATCCACGTAATAGTTTGATTTCATAGGAAAACATGAAAGAATCATTTTTCAAATGTTGTACATGGATCCACGAATCACAATTTACTTTTTTCGTGCTGTAAATTGGGATGTGTTTTTTATCGGGATTAGTTGTTACCGAAACAAGATGCTGATAAATCCCAGTCTCTTTACATAAATCAAACTTACCACTGTAAGGAAACGAATCAATATTAATCGTCACTTGTCGGTCTATATCTCCTTGCCTTTTCAGACTAAATTTAACTAACCTACTGTCAGCAGTAACTTCCCCAATATGATGCTGTGCTTCCTTGTTAATTACATAGCTTTTAGTAGTTTGTGGGTTACTAGTAGCCGCACATCCCATAAGCGAAGTTATCAATAAAAGAATTCCAATTCTTTGCATACTCATCTACCTGTTAGTTATATAAAATTGGGTTAGATCCTAAATATCCCCAGACCAATGCTTTAATGTTGATTCTATACGTGCCAATAGATCATCATAGGTGATGATGTCGATGACATTTTTATATTTCCGCTTTATGACCTCGAAATCTTGACGCTGGGCCGATGATAAGCCGGTCTCTCGTCCCATAATTATTATTCCTCCAGGATTTGTTATCCTAATGGAAAATCCCGCTTCCAATTTCTCCCGAAAGTGCGATGTTAGTTTCTCTTCTCCTGTTCTGCCACATTTGTTCAGATAGTATATGTATTTCTCTAACTGCATTACTGTGCCAGATAGTTCGCGAAGAGGAATGTAGTTGTCCCGGTATGTGCGGTCTGTCACGATACACTTATCAAATGGTTTCTTAATTTCAATGATATCTGTATTGCCAGCCGAATCTACAAGTAAAAGATCAATACTTCTGTTTTTATTATTATAGGTATCGCGCACGGGCGCTTCTTTGAATACATGTATATATTTTGGATACAGCAGAAGGATAATTTGCAATATTTCTTCTTGCCACTGGGCTTCAGAATAAGATGATTCCGCTGCAAGCATGTCTTTTAGCTTAGCGAGTAGAAGCCTATATTTTTCAATCTCAGCAATGGCGACCAATTGATAGGTATTCGTACCTTCTATGCTTGCTCTTCGATTCATGTAATTTTGGTACTTTTCTTCATAGTCCTCTTTTAGAGTAAGGTAAGATGAAATTACGGCACCAACACGTGCATATGCATATCTTGTTAGTTCATATGAATTTGGGAAATTCTGTAATAATTTCGAAAAAGCGGTTTCAGGTATTGATGTATCGTCTTCGCCACCAATTCGAATATCTCCATCCACAAGATTATCCAATCTGGAAAAAATAGAAATATTCCGCTCTGCAATGAATGTCTTAGATGTGAGTTCAATTGCCTCATGGATATAGAGATTATGTTCGATTCCCATCACTGCTTTTGATAAGCAATAGTATTGTCCACTTTTTGAACCTATTTCGAATAGTACAGGGGCTCCTTTATCATTTGAATCTTCCTCAGACTGCAACTCATTTTTTGTGAGTGTAAACGTTCTTCTCAGCCTCACATCATTACCTTCTTCTAGCTCTGAATATATCCAGTTAGATGGTCTAAGATCACCGCTGTAGGAGAGAATAAGTCTTTTTTCTTCTTTTATAAATTCCAACATCCGTTGCAACTTCCTCCAAAACAAAAGCGATCAAAGGATCAGCCAACTTGATTGGCTTATTAGCCATTAAATAATGGAAAAACCACATTATTCATGAAGTTTGCCCCTTTCTCTGTATGAAGCCAAAACAAACCAGCTAGATTCAACAGTACAGTTACCCAATAAACATTTATAAACGCTTTCTTAATCGATTTATGGCGTAATTTCTTCTGAGCGATATAGGCTCCTGGCCAACCACCTATTAGAGAAAGTAAGTGCAAGGTGCTTTCTTGGATTCTCCATTGGCCATTTTGAGCCGCAGATTTATCCATCGCGTAAGCGATAAACGCAATCAGGCTCATGAGTAGATACATACCGACAATAACTAAAGGCAACTTCCCACTGAAGACGGCTATCAACAGTCCAATGAAAAAGATAATCGTAAAGACACTACCAAAGTCTCTTTGGCTTTTTACTTTTTCTCGTTTTTTTGACTTGTGGACGTCACGAGCAAATTGGATGTTTTCAGCTTTATAACGATTGTCATTATCGCGAGCTAATTCATAGATAATGACTTCGCCATTCACTGGTCTTCGGGATGGTGGATTAAAGGCCTTAATATGGACAAAAGCACGCTCGCCACCACCATTGGGCTCGACAAAACCAAAGCCTCGATCATCATTCCAGTTTGATATTTTCCCTTGCAGCTTCATGCTTTCCCTCGCGTTTATATCTAACCGCACAGCCAAAAGGCTAACTCAACTAATCGGTTAGAGGGTTCCTAAATCAAATTTCATTTTCAACCAACCGTCATCTGTTTCAGTGGAAACGCTGTCTTGGGTTTGCAGTTGGTCAGCGTTTAATTTGCCGTTTTGTTTGATGAACTCAAAAACGGCATTTTGTCGTTCCATGGCCAGGGTTTGCAGCTGCGAATCCGAGACCGATTCGGCTTCGATCAGCTGTTTTTTGAGTTCGGCGTTATAGGCCAGCACATCTAGTTCGGCTTCAGACTGTTCTTCGTCGATGTTGGTCATTTGCTGCTGGATGGTTTGCAGATCGGGACTTAAGCCTGCCGCGGTATAGAGTTGTTCCAGTATTTTTTGACGTTGTGTTTCACGCTGATCATCTGAGCTTGCTTCACTCATCAGACTCTCAATACGTTGCTCAACTGCTGTTTCTTGCAGTGCCTGTTTATCCGCGGTTTCATCAAATGGCGCAGGTATTTGTAAGGCCAGTTGTGGGCGCTGCGATAAGGCATCAACCAATTTGAGCAGCTTTTCCTGTTCAGGTGGGGCAATATCACTGCGTCCGGCACGAAAGCGAATCGAATCAATGGGATCATCATCACTGCCAATCAAACTGCCGAGGAACCGGAAAGGTGCGGTGACAATATTTCTAATGGCGTTACCAATAGCCCCCCGAATCACCGGCCCGATGGCAAACTCAGGGTCATTTATATCACCACTGACGGGGATGTTGAGTTCGATTACGCCTTCACTGTTTTTGAGTAATGAAACGGCCAGATCCAAAGGCAAATCCATGGCATCGGGTGATTCCACTCGTTCCCCTAACCGAATATCACGGATGACAATGTTATTGGATGCCGATAGGTCGCTTTCCACAATTTCATAGCTAAGATCGATATCCGCTTTACCGTCGGCGATCTCCCGTCCGGCAAACTTAACGGTATAGGGCGTCATCGAGGGTAAATCCAGATTGCTGAACGCCAGCGTGATATTGGTCTGTCCGGTCACATTCAACGGATTCAGTGCACCATTGATTTCAACCAGACCAAATTCGTCCACCTGGCCTTCCAACTCAATATTGACAGGTTGCTTCGAGCTGGAAGAAAAGCCACTGATTTCGCCATTGAGTTTCTGCATATTGGCATCAAAAACAATGGGCAGGTTCTGATCGGTAAACTGCGAACTGGCATTATTAATCTTCACCCGACCCAGTGAAATGTCATAGCCGTTTGCGTCATCTGATTTTGCCGTATTGGCTTCAGCATTTTCACTTGCCGATTGCTCTTTTATCAGCAACGCCAGATTGGTGTCACCGTTTTCGTTGATTAATACCCGACTGTATAAGGCATCAACAATGACTTCTGAGATGGCCACGCGTTGCTCTGCAAGTGAAAAGTCCACTTTATTAACGGATAAACTGTCGAGGCTAAGCAGCTTTTCATTGAGTTTCTGGTTATCCAGTTGCAGATCTGCAAGTGTGAGATCGCCTTGTAAGGCGAAGGGTTCTTGTTGATCGCTAATCAAACTGGCGATTACGTCAATTTTGCCATCCAGAATGTCAATATGGGCGTATTCACTTAAATAGGCCTGGAGAGGCACCAGAGATAACTGATTTACATTCGCCTCGGCATTCACCGACACAGCAGGAAATAGCTGTAAATCGCCGCTAACCTCAATATCGCCGCCGGATTGCAGACCGATATTACTGGTAAATGGCATCTGTTGATCTTCTGCGAGACTGAAGTCCTGCATACTGGCAGACAACATCAAAGCCAGATTGGCAGGCGTAGCTGGCATTTGGTCTTCCACAGCCAGGGCAGTGTTATTGATTTCAATATTGGCAATATCCAGCTGCAAGGGCGGCTGATTAGTTTGCTCAGGTTCGTCTTGATCGGCTTTTGGCAATGAATCCATTAATTGCACCCAGTTGAGTTCGCCTTCTTTGTTTCGGCTTGCTGCCAGCTTGAAATCATCCAAGGCTATGTTTTCCATGCTGAGCTGATTTTCCGGATAGGCGTAATTGCTATTTGTGATAGCTAGCGTGCCACCTTTGAGTAACGCATCAGATTCTCCAGGCTGATGAATACTGAGTTCGGCCAATGCGAGGTCAATGGCGCTGAGATTTACTTTTGGCGTTTCATCCGCCAAATCAACATCGTAAGTCACTTGCAGATCCAGTCGGCCGCCATTCAGTTCAACGGGGATCTCTGCCTTAACATAGCGATAGGGCATCTGTAAGCTGAAATTATTCAGGCTCGCCTGACCTGACAACTGTAATGGTGACAAGCTCAAACCACCATTTACCGCCAGTTTGGCGTCATTTTCCAACTCGATCAGTAGATCTATGTCGGCAGTTTGTCCGGCCTCTGTTGAAAAATTTTCTAGCTGAATGGCAATAGGACTGAGCACAGTCTCAAACGCTTCATCAGGCTTTTCATCACGATAACGGAATGTGCCATTACTGTAACTAAACTGTCCAATTTGCAGCGTGAACGGTGAACCCGTCGGTTCAGCGGCTGGCTGATCGGTTTCCTCTGTCGCAGATTCGGAATCTTGTCCGGGCAGGTCAGCGATTAGCTGCAACCAGTCAAGTTCGCCCTCATTGTCTCGGGTCGCCGCCAGCTTGAAATCGACCACCGAAACTTCATCCAATATCAGTTGATTTTGCGGATAGCTATAACGTCCATTGCTGACCGTCAGCGTTCCCGCCTGCAATATCGCCTCTGCAGCTTCGGAAGGATGAATGCTGAAGTCTGCCAGATCGATATCAATCGCAC
>NZ_DCSO01000095.1:3694-4396 GCF_002325665.1 Methylophaga sp. UBA1464 | reverse complement strand
CCGCCATATCAATATCATAGGCCAGTTGCAGATCCAGCCGACCTTCTTTGAATTCAAATGGCAGTTGCGCCTGCAGATAACGATAGGGTGTTTGCAGGCTGAAATTTTGCAGCTTAACCTGACCTGCCAGTTGTAACGGTGACAAGCTCAGATTTCCGTCTAATGTCAGCGTGGCGTTATTTTCCAGTTCAATCACCAGATCCTGGCTGGCGGTTTGTCCGGCCTCGGTAGAGAAATTTTCAAGATGAATATTGATTGGACTTAAGACCGTTTCAAAAGGCTCATTAGGAACCTCATCCCGGTAAAGAATTTTGCCATCAGTGTAGTTGAACGCCCCGATTTCCAGCGTGAATAATGAATCACCCTGCTCGCTGACTTCTTCTCGTTCGGCATCGTTTTCCGGCTCCGCCGTTGCCGCCCATTTATCGGCTAATCGGGTTAACGTATTGTCTGTATTGGTATACCGCCGGAAATTCAATTCGGTATTCGCCAGGCTGATATCCTCGATTCGCAGCGTGAGCCTGAATAATTGCAACGGTTGCAGATTGAGATAAAGCTTTTCCCATGCTGCCAGCGGTTCATCCTGCTCAGTGTTTAATTGCAGCTGACGGATTGTTGCTTCGAAGGTATAGGGATTAAATTGAATCTGTTCAACACTGGCATTCACACCAAGTCGTTGCTGCATGGTCTTCACCAGTTGCT
>NZ_DCSO01000095.1:0-3545 GCF_002325665.1 Methylophaga sp. UBA1464 | reverse complement strand
AAAGCACGACGATACTCACTATGGAGATCAGCAAAAGGCGATATTGGCGGAGAACGGCTTTGACAGATTTCATAGCGATGGCTTATCTCAATAGTGGAGATAAGCCAGTTTACATAAATAATGCCGGGTAGCGTAACCGGCAGGCTGAATCGAGCTGCGACCTTCCCACTCAAAATCAAAATATCACAGCAAACCTGACCATAGAAACTGGAATAAATCCTTTCATCGATAAAATTTTCCTCCTATAATTCTGCGGCACTGCTTATTGCTGGAATTTTAATCGTCTCATCAATAACCGCATGGTTCAGTGCGTAACTCTTCAGATAGCTCAATTTCAAGGAACGAAAATGTTTAAACACATTGGATGGCTTTTACTCACCTCAGTGACGTTGACAGGGTGTTCGATAAAACAAACAGTGGAACCTGCTGAAATCCCCCAGGCAGCTGAACTTTGCATTATCGAAAACACCGATACACGTGAAGGGTTTCTAAAGGAATTTAAGTCCACACTGTCTTCCCGTGGCATTCAGCACCGAGTCGTCTCCGAGAGAAACGTGCCTGAAAGCTGTGAATGGACTGCCACTTATGTAGCTAAATGGACTTGGGATCTGGCGCTTTATATGTCATATGCAGAAATAAAGATTTTCCATAATGGCAATTTGGATGGCGAAGCCATTTATGACTCCACCCGTGGTGGCGGTAATATGGGCAAATTTATTGATGCTGAGCCTAAAATTCAGGAACTGGTCAACGAATTGATGCAGTTCGAATCCACTTCAGCCTTCCGCCTGTATTTCGGTTAACGGCTTCGTTGTTCGTCAATCAACGACAAACTCAGCAAGATGATTCAGATGCAACACGTTATGGATGACAAGATGATTTTGGTCACCGGTGGTGCAGGTTATATTGGCTCGCATACCTGTGTTGAGCTGGCCAACAGTGGCTATAAGCTGGTTGTTCTGGATAATCTGTCAAACTCATCCGCCAAAGTATTGCCCCGTATTGAAAGCATTATTCAGCAGAAAATAACCTTTGTGCAGGGCGATATTCGCCATCGTGAAACGCTGGAAGCGGTGTTTCGCCAATATAACATTGCCGCTGTCATTCACTTTGCCGGTCTGAAGACCTTAAATGAATCGGTTTCACAACCGATGTCGTATTACGATAACAACGTCAGTGGCACGATTACGCTGTGTAATGTGATGGCTGAGTTTGATTGTAAAACACTTATTTTCAGCTCATCAGCCGCCGTTTATGCCGAAATATCCAACCAGCCGATCCGCGAGGATTTTCCGCTGGCGGCAAACAATCCTTATGGCCGCTCTAAATTAATTATTGAACAGATATTAACTGACCTGCATCGTGCTGATCCGGCCTGGTCTATTGCCCTGCTTCGCTATTTTAATCCGGTAGGAGCCCATTTCTCCGGTTTGATTGGCGAGCATTCCAATGCCACGTCGACCAACTTGATGCCCTGCCTTTCGCAAGTAGCTACAGGCAAGCGGGATAAGCTATTTATTTATGGAAATGATTATAAGACAAGGGATGGCACCGGAGTGCGTGATTACATTCATGTGGCCGATTTAGCAAAAGCTCATGTCAAAGCACTGATAAAAGCGCTCGACAGCTCGGACGTTTTGACCTTGAATATTGGTACAGGCCGTGGCTATTCGGTATTGGAAGTAATTGCCGCTTTTGAGAAGGTTTCTGGTCAGAAAATTCCATTTGAAATGGTGGCTCGCCGGGCCAAGGATCTGGCGCGTTGTGTTGCGGATCCCTCACTGGCCATCAAGACGTTGAACTGGAAAGCCGAGTTGGATATCAACAGAATGTGCGCCGACAGTTGGCACTGGCAGACGCACAATCCTGATGGATATGCGTAAACAGGTTCAGTATTAACTCGCGTATTTTCTGATTTTCTTATGCGGTGTATCAGAGGCCACTTTCTGCAATAAAATTTCATAGCCTGTGGCTTGCTTTAATGCCTTACTCAGCCATGCTGCAGAATCCTGTGCCACTTTATCAAGACTGGGATCCATATACATGGCTTGCAGTTTGGCTGCTGCAACGTCCAATAATGCCTGTTCGGTTCGCTGCTCATGGAAAATCGCTCTGGCAGCAAGCCTTTGAGCGTAAGCATCATTTGTTTCTAATAACTTGATATAGCTAATCACTTCGGCCGGTAAGTCGGTATCGGTTATCTTTACCGCAGCGAGTTTATTTTGCACAGCCTGGAATTGCACCAGATCTGTTTTGGCTTTGGAAGCATGACGTTTTAATTTGGCGTTTTCAGCCTTACTCGCCAGTAATTGCAATGTTGGCTGATATTTAGGGTTACCGCTATAGCCCAATGCTCTGACTTTATAAGACAAAACACCCAGCTCATCACGCTCAAAATATTTCTTCTCTTGAGCGGCCAGTAAATCTTTTTCCATACCATCAAACAGTAATGGATCAGAAAGCCCCGACCATTGCAGGCGTTCCAGCATCTGCTCTTTCTGTTCAACACTACCTGATTCGAGAATGTTGAGCTTATGTGCAATACGTTGCTCATCGGTTTCAAATGCTTGCAGCAATCCACTGAAAGCCAGAAAAGACGCGCCAATCACCCATTGTTTTAAATTCATTTTCTGTTTCCTTACGTTGTTAAAAGTTATTTCCATCGTTTAAAAATAAGTGAGGTATTGATTCCACCAAAAGCAAAGTTATTACTCATAATCACATCCGTCTCGATATGTCGTGGTTCGTGCATGATGTAATCCAGATCGCCACATGCCGGATCAACTTCATCCAGATTCGCCGTGGCATGAAACCAGTTTTCACGCATCATCTGAATCGCCACCCAGGACTCCAAAGCGCCACAGGCACCCAGCGTATGTCCAGTAAAACTTTTGAATGAGCTGATCGGCGTATTATTTCCAAAAACAGCGGCTGTCGCTGACGACTCAGCAATGTCACCGCGATCGGTTGCCGTGCCATGTGCACTGATATAACCAATTTCATCCGGGTTTACGTTTGCACAACTGAGCGCTAACCGCATGGCTTTTTC
The DNA here is from genome assembly GCF_002325665.1 of Methylophaga sp. UBA1464. NCBI lineage: Bacteria > Pseudomonadati > Pseudomonadota > Gammaproteobacteria > Thiotrichales > Piscirickettsiaceae > Methylophaga > Methylophaga sp. UBA1464. The sequence goes on along the minus strand of NZ_DCSO01000095.1, from coordinate 496 downwards.
CATGGTCACGGCTGAAGGTTGTGTGACATGACTGCCATCTGAGTTGGTGCCAAATCCGACCAATTCAGCATATATAAAGGCATTGCGTGCTAAGGCATGCTCCAGATCTTCAAGAATCAAGGTGCAACCACCTTCACCGATCACCAGACCATCTCGCTGTTTATCAAACGGCCGGGGACTCAAATGGGGAGTGTCATTTTTAATACTGGTGGCGTACAACGTGTCAAACACAGCGGCTTCAGTAGCACATAAGGCTTCACATCCACCCGCCACCATAATGGTCTGATGACCATATTTAATGGCCTCATAGGCATAGCCTATGGCCTGGCTTCCAGAAGTACAGGCACTTGAGGTCGTCAAAACCCGGCCGCGTAATCCAAAATAAATACCAATATTAACCGGCGCGGTATGCGCCATCATTTTGATATAGGAGTTGGCATTGAGGCCATCGCTGGTATGGTTCAGCAACATGTTGCCAAAATCCGCAATCGCATCG